>NZ_JBEXHQ010000005.1:0-238338 GCF_040607915.1 Micromonospora sp. NPDC005215
TCAGTCGAGGTCCGGTACGAGAACGCCGGCCCACCCCACTGATAGGTGAGCACCCAGATGTTCTTCGGCGCGAAGTAGAACAACGACGGCGCGACGGTCGCGTTGTTCATCCCGTTCTGGCTCGCCGAGGCCATCTGCGAGTAGTTCGTGAACAGGCCGAAGTTCATCGAACCCCACCTGGTCCCGGTGTCGTGCGTGGTGGCGTAGACCAACTGCTGGCCGTTGTAGGGGGCCACTGTGAAGTCCTTGAGCGACACCCACCCGGACTTCGGGGTAGCCAGCTGACCCGTCGACGACCACCGGTACGACGACGGTAGGTCGCAGCCGTTCGGCGGCGGCGTGGTCGGCGGTGGGGTGGTCGGCGGTGGCGTGGTCGGCGGTGGCGTGGTCGGCGGTGGCGTGGTCGGGGGCGGCGTCGTCGTCGGGGGCGGCGTCACCGGGTTACCGGTACACGCCACCCCGTTCAGCGCGAAGCTCGTCGGCGCGGGGTTGCTGCCCGTCCAGGATCCGTTGAACCCGAACGACACGGTGCCGTTGGTAGCGACCGAACCGTTGTAGCTCACGTTCGCCGCGGTGACCGCGGAGCCACTCTGCGTCAACGAGGTGCTCCACGCCTGGGTGACCGTCTGCCCGGCGGCATAGGACCACGTCAACGTCCAACCAGTCAGTGGATCACCCAGGTTGGTGATCGACACGTTGGCGCTGAATCCGCCCTGCCACTGCGACGGCACGGCATAGTTGACCGAACAGCCCGCCGCCGCGGCACCGGCCGGCAGCGCCGCGACGACAGTCGTCGAGACGAGTAGGGCGACGCCGGCCGACGCCAGACCGACATTGGTGTATCTGGATCTGGTCATAGAGCACCTTCCTGAGGGGGACGGCGGCCATGCATTGGTGGTGGTCGCTGGCGTTGTCGCGTTGTGAGCGTTAACAGGCCGCGACAGGTATGTTACGGGAGCGCTCCCATACCCTCAACCTCGAACTCACGGGTTTCGATCTCCGGCGCTCGTCGGCGGGTCACGCGTACATCAGGTGCAGCGTCATGCCGGCGTCGGCGTGCGCCAGATTGTGGCAGTGGTTGGCCCACACTCCCGGGTTGTCGGCCCGGAACGCCACCTCCCACACCTCCCCCGGTCGGACGTCGAACGAGTCCAGCCACAACGGACTCCCGGTCGCCGGTCTCCCGTCGCGCGACAGCACCAGGACGTGGTGGCCGTGCAGATGCCACGGGTGCACGACCGGTGACCGGTTGACGATCGTGAACCTGACGGCGTCATGGAGGCGCACGACCTGCGGCGGGATGTCCGGGTCGGCCGCGCCGTTGACGGTGTGCGCGTAGCGCGGGAGCAGGTCGTGCAGGTCGAGGCCGCGATCGAGAACCATTGTGAAGTGCCTGTCGAACCGGGACCACGGCACCGCGGAGGCAGCGCCGTAGCGGAGCGGATCCAGCACCGGCCAGTCGCCCGCCGGCGTCGACACCGGTCCGGTCGAGTAGACCACCCGTCCGTCGACGAACAACGCCACCGGCGTGGCTGGTGCGGTGAACACCAGGTCGTAGCGACCCCCGGCGGGGATCAGCACGGCGGTGTCCACGAGCGACGTCGGGCCTCGCAGGTCGGCACCATCGATCGCGGCGACCCGGAACGCGGTCCCGGCCAGGGCGTAGCGGTGCGTCGTGCTGTCGGTGTTGATCAGCCGCAGCCGCACGGGGTCGCCCGCCTCGACGCGCTCGGTTCTCGGTGCGGGCAACGCCCGGCCCGCCAGCGTGTGCACCGGCACCGTGACGTCGAGGCCGACCGTCGGCCCCGGGCGGACCACCAGGACTCCGTAGAGGCCCATCCGCACACCGACATCGGAGACCGAATGCGTGTGGTACCAGTACGTCCCGGCCTGGTGCGCGCGGAACCGGTAGACGAACTCCTGGCCGGGCAGCACCGCGGCCTGCGTCACTCCCGGCACCCCGTCCTGACTGTTCGGCACGTCGTACCCGTGCCAGTGCAGCGTGACGCCTCGCCCGATGTCCCGGTTGCGCAGCGTAACCTCCACCACGTCGCCGACGGTGGCGGTCAACTCCGGCCCGGGTACCTGCGCGTTGAACGCCCAGGCCGCGACGTCGCGGCCACTCACGCGCACCGTGGCGGTCCCGGCCGTCAGGGTGAACCGCCGGGTCGGTTCGTCGGTGGTCCGCGCGTCCCGATACCCATGATCGTGGGGTACGGCGGGCGCGGCGGCCGGGACGACGGTCAGCCCGGTCCCGGTCACCAACGCCCCGACCGCCACCACGAGGGCCACCCGGGAGGTCGCCCGGGACGGACGCGCGCCGAGAGCCCGCCACGACACGGCCGTCGCCGCGACGGTTGCGGCGACCGCGAGCAGTCCCGCGCCCGCCGACGCCGGATAGCCGTGCAGGACCGTCACGAACAGGGCACTGCTCGTGGCGTACCCGGCGAAGAGAAGCCGGACCGCCACGGACCGGATGTCGCCCGGGACCGGAAGCAAGCGCGGCCCGGCCACTGCCACCGCCGCGAGCGACAGCGGGGCGGCGACGAGGAGCTTCTCCGCCGCGAACCACCAGCCCGCGCGAGCGAGCGCGGTGATCGTGATCGCGCGGGCGAGGGTGGCGAGCAGGGCGACGGCCCCCAGCGCCAGGGCGAGCGGCCGGCGTCGGACGGCCGCCGCCGCGCCGCCGCCCAGCCAACCGGCGGCAGTGAGGACCGCGAGCACGAGATCGACAGCGAGCAGCGAGCCGGTGGTCATGCCGGCTCCCCCGCGCGGGCCGGCACGGGAGCGGCGTCGATCGGCGCCGCCAGCTTTCGCGCCGCCTGGAGAACGCCGACCACGACGTGTACCGCGATGATCCCGTTGACGGCGTGCAGTCCACCGATGGTCAGGCCGAGCGGGGTGCTGACGCCCGCGGCGTCAGTGGACGCGCTGGCGAACATGGCGAGGAGCGCCTGCACGACGACGAGGCCGATCGGCAGGAGCGCCAGTGCGACGAGCCGGCCCGGCGCCCTCGCCAGCGCCGCGAACAGCGCGGTGAGCAGTGTGAGCACTGGGATGACCACCATCCCGTTGACGCTGTGCAGGGTGTACGCGCCGTCGGCAGCCGGTTTCGTGAACCCGCCGACGGCGGCGAAGACGAACTGCAGGACGAACGCGACGAGCAACAGGGCGCTGATGACGACGAATGCCTTACGCACGGCGATCTCCTAGAGGTGCGCCGAGGCCAATGCCCGGGCGACGTAATCGGTGGCCGTGATCGCCCCGTAGGCGACAAGCCGTACGAGGTCGGCGTCGGCGGGATGGGAGAGCCGCCAGAGACCGACGTCGCCGACGCTTATCGCGCTCGGCGCGAACGCCGCCAGCAGGGCGATCCGCGTTCCGACGCGGTCCCTGCCCGGCACGTCCCGGACCAGGTCGACGGCCCA
Organism: Micromonospora sp. NPDC005215; assembly: GCF_040607915.1. NCBI lineage: Bacteria > Bacillati > Actinomycetota > Actinomycetes > Micromonosporales > Micromonosporaceae > Micromonospora > Micromonospora sp. NPDC005215. The sequence goes on from NZ_JBEXHQ010000005.1 coordinate 3,429, forward strand.
GTCCGCCGGCCTGGCCGGGAACCGCCCGTCCTCCCACAGCACGGTGGCCGTGACGGTCTGTCGGGCCACGTCGCCGAGCAGGTCGCCGCCCCGGGCGGCGGCGTCGGTCAGGGCCGCGTAGGCGACGCCCACCGGGCTGTCTTCCGCCCAGGCGGGTGCCGCCGTCGTCCCGGCGCCCAGGAGCGCGAGGCTCCGGCCGGCTTCCTTCGGTTCCCGGGCCGCGCGGGCGGAGAACCAGCCACCGACCGACCGCACCAGGGGGGACCGTTGCAGGCCGCCGGGGAGCAGATCGGGATCGAGCAGGGCGGACACGACCCGGTTGATGAAGTGGAAGGCGAGCAGGGTGCCGGTGACCTCGGGGCGGTACGGGCTGGTCCAGCCGGTGGCCCCGGGGCTCCGGCTCGCCCGCGCCCAGGCGACGAGTTCCGCCTGCCGCGTTTCGGTTGGTGTCCCGTCCCGGACGACGACCTCGGCGAGCTTCGGCGCGCCCAGGGCGTGCAGCAGCGTCGCATGGGCGTCGACGCAGAACTGGCAGCGGTTGGCCCGGGACACCGCCGCCGCGACGAGTTCCCGGTCGACCCGGGAGGCGTTCCCGGCGAGCAGGGCCTCGCGCATCAGCGCCCAGGTCGCGGCAAGCACCTCCGGCACCGCCGCGAGCACCTGGAAGGTGGGCAGTGGCCCGAGGAAGTCGTCCGACATCTGCCGGTAGACCGCCGCGGTCAGGCCGGTCGCGGCCGCGGCTTTCACTGGGGTGGAGAAGCGGTATGTCATGGTCTCGATGCTGGCCTCGACGCGCCGGGAAAACGTCGTGCCGTCGCAGGCACTCGGCCGGCTGCCACTACCGCGTCCGTGGTACGCCCTCCTACCGCGGGTGGTGGATGCTCAGTGCGAACGGCCCGTTCTACCCTTCGACAATGCGTCGAGACCTGCCGTACGCCCTCAGTGGCCTCGCCCTCGGCGGCCTCCTGCTCGGCAACGCCGCGCTCGCGCCGGACGCCGCAGCGGTTGGCGCTGTCGACGTCGCCCTCGTCCTGGCCATGTCGGTCGCCCTGGCGGTGTGCCGGCGGTACCCGGCGGCGGCGCTGGGCGTGGTGACCGCCGCCATGCTGGCCCTGCACCTCCGGGTGCATCCGGGGGTGTCCGCCGCGTTTCCGGTGCTCGCCGCCGTCTACGTCGCCGCCTGGCGGGGGCAGCGGGTGGCCGCCGCGCTCGCCAGTCTCGCCTTCCTCGGTGGGTTCCTGGCCCGGGACATCTCGATGGCGCCGGCCGGCCAGCTGGTCGTCGAGCGAACGCCTTTGCTGCTGGGCTGGTTCGTGGCGGCCAACGTGGCGGGGCTCGTCGCGCGGCAGCGCCGGGCGTACCTGGAACAGGTCGAGCAGCGGGCGGTCGAGGCCGAACGCACCCGCGAGGAGATGGCGTTGCGTCGTGCCGGGGAAGAGCGCCTGCGCATCGCCCGCGACCTGCACGACTCGCTGACCCACAGCATCTCCGTGATCAAGGTGCAGGCCGGGATCGCGGTGCACCTCGCCCGCAAGCACGGCGAGGAGCCGTCGGCCACGCTGCTGGCGATCCAGGAGGCCAGCAGCGCCGCGATGCGGGAGCTGCGCACCACACTCGACTTCCTGCGCGCGCCCGCCGACGAGGACCGCCTCGGGCTGGCCCGGGTGGACGAGCTCGCCGAGCGGACCCGCGCCGCCGGCGTACCGGTGCACGTCACCGTCACCGGTGAGGCCGGGGACCTGCCCGCCGAGGTCGACAAGGCCGGGTATCGCGTCGTCCAGGAGGCGCTGACAAACGTCGCCCGCCACGCCGGCCCCGCCACCGCGCACATCCACGTCGAGTACGCCCCGACGCAGCTCACCGTCTCGGTCGCCGACGACGGCCTGGCCACACCGGCCCACCCGATGACACCCGGCGTGGGCCTGCGCGGCATGCGGGAGCGGGTGACCGGGCTGGGCGGCACACTGCGTGCCGCCGCCGGCAGCGACAGCGGATTCACGGTCCGGGCCACCTTCCCGCTGGACGGCCCCGGCGTCCGAACAGCCCGGTCCGCGACGGATCGTGGCGGTGCCGACCGGAGGGAGGAGCCGTCACGGCCGAGCGCCCCGCGCGAGGTCCAGCCAGCTCAGTCCGCCACGGATCGTGGCGGTGCCGACCGGAGGGAGGAGCCGTCACGGCCGAGCGCCCCGCGCGAGGTCCAGCCAGCTCAGTCCGCGACGGATCGTGGCGGTGCCGACCGGAGGGAGGAGCCGTCATGATCCGGGTTCTGCTCGCCGACGATCAGGCGCTGATGCGGGCCGGTTTCCGGGCCCTGCTCGACGCGGAGGACGATCTGGAGGTCGTCGGCGAGGCCGGCGACGGTGCCGCCGCCGTCCACCTGTCGCGACGCCTGCGCCCGGACGTGGTGCTCATGGACGTGCAGATGCCGGGGCTGGACGGCATCGAAGCCACCCGCCGCATCGCCGCCGATCCGGACCTCGCCGCGGTCCGCGTCCTCATTGTCACGAACTACGGGCTCGACTCCTACGTGTTCGCCGCGCTGCGCGCGGGTGCCAGTGGTTTCCTGCTGAAGGACGCGGACCCCGCGGACCTGTTGCAGGCCGTCGCGGTCGTGGCGCGCGGCGACGCGCTGCTCGCGCCGGCCGTCACGCGGACGCTCATCAGCGAGTTCGTGTCCGGTCCGCCGCCATCCGAACCGGCGGCCGGACGCGGTGTGCTCACCGCGCGCGAGCGGGAGATCGTCGAGTTGGTCGGCAACGGGCTGAGCAACGACGAGATCGCCCTGCGCATGGTGATCAGTCCGTTGACCGCCAAGACACATGTCAATCGGGCGATGACGAAGCTGCACTGCCGTGACCGCGCCCAGCTCGTCGTGTGGGCGTACGAGTCGGGCTTGATCACGCCGCGTCGCCGATGATCGCCGGCCGCGCCGGCGAGGGCACCCGTCGACACATGGGGTGGGGCCGACGCACTAGCATTGCCGCCGTCCGACGACGGCTCTGCTGAAACGAGGCGACATGCGTTGGCTCCGGCGGTTGCTGGGCGGTAGGCGGGTCCAGCTCGATCCGGGACGACAGCAGGCGCTGCTCCACGATGTGCAGCACCGCTACGGCGTCCACGCGCAGATCCGGTTCACCGAGCAGGTCGAGGCGCTCACCACCACCCTGGACAGCGACGACGGCCTGGTGGTGGCGGCCCGGATCGTGGGTCAGGTCGCCGACGAGGCGCACGTGGACCTGCAGTCCCAGGCACAGGAGATCCACCGGCGGACGGGCCGGCGGCTGCTTGTGCACCGCCGCAACTACCGTCCGCTGTGGCGGGAGGCCGGGCCCGCGCTGCGGTGGCCGCTGTTCGCGTTGCCGTCCGGCTTCTACCCGTACGCCCAGGTGGCCGCCGCCGTCGCGGTGCTCGGCAGCCGGGCTCCCCGGCTCGACCGGGTGACCGACCCGACTCCGCTCCTGACCCGCATGTTCGAGGTGCTCGACCTCACCACCGCGGGCTGGGAGTACGGCCGGGTGCGGGTGGACACCGATGCCGCCGCGCTGGCCGATCGACTGATCACGACCGCCGGACAGGTTCTCGCCGCCATGGACGACCCTCCCCGGCTGCCACCGTCGGTTCGGGAGCTGATGCGCCGCAACAACACCTTCGACGTGCACGACCCGGCCGGCCCCCGGGTGGTGGGTGGGATCAACCTGGGCGCGAAGATGCGGGAGAACTTCCTGGTCTGAGCACCCTCGGGCGCTCCTGATCGGCGCTCAGGGATGTGCTGGCTCGCCCAACTGAAGACTCGACCAGGCCGTCACGCGCGAGCTGGACTGCCTCGGTTGCACACGCTCCGGCGCGGTTCGCCGTTGGGTGCGCAACCCAGCCCTCAGGACGTAGAGCTCGCGCTTGGCCGTAGCCAGCCCCTTCGTGTCGAGCACGTACCCGGTAAGCCAGATCCAGTCGTTGTACGGGTCGGTCTCGCCGATCGACACCAGACGCAGCATCAGCGCCCGGTCCCCCGAGAACTGCACCGAGCAGGCCGCCCCGATCAGCACGACGTCTCCAGGCCTCATGCCAGCCATCCGAGGAACCGTCGGTACAACGCAGCATCTGGTGCCCAGGACATGTCGTGCGTCGCTGCGGTGAGGTGCGACCCCAGGTAGCCGGCCAGCGCGGCCGGCGACGTCTCGTACTCATCCAGCAACTCCATTCGGCGAGCGGCACAGGGCCAGGGCCGTTCGCATCCCTCGCACAGCCAGAGCGGCAGGACCGGGCCGTGTGTGGTCATCGGCCCTCACCTGGCCAGTGGCCCCGGTTGATCGGGATCTTGTGTCGGGCCCGACACGGCAGCTCGTTCCCGCACTTGCAGACGTTCCGCCACTTCACCCACGACCACACCGGCTTGTGCCTGCGAGCCAGGGTCATCGCTGCCGCCGCCAGGTATTCGCCGTAAGGCACGTGCCGGCTCATCTGCACTCCCTCGTAGAGGTTCGCGGCAGCGCGGCCACCAACAGCCACCCGACCACCACACCCAGCGCAATGGTTTACCGGTCAACGTGGATATGCAATATTACATTTTGGATGAAACGTAAGAGTAGATTTCATCTTGATAGATTTCATTGCGATGCGTGACCGGCAGGCGTTACATACCGAGTGCAAGCGGCGCCCGGTATGTAGTCACGGAAAGAAGGCGGCAGTGACGACAGACACTGGCTCTACGGTCCCAAGGCGACAGCTAGGGCGGTACCTGCGGCAGCTTCGCGAGGAAGCCCGCGTGACGGTCAAGGCAGCAGCCGACGCGCTTGAGTGGTCGACACCGAAGATTTGGCGCATCGAGACTGGCGCTACTTCGATGAGATCGCTCGACGTAGAAGCGATGTGCAAAATCTACAGAGCGTCACCAGAATTGACGGAGGCTCTGATGGGCCTCGCGAAGGAGACGAAGGGTCGAGGCTGGTGGCACTCCTACGGCGATGCCGTCCCCGAGTGGTTCGAGCTGTACGTGGGACTGGAGGCCGCAGCAGCTCGACTCCGGACGTACGAAGCACAGCTTGTTCCCGGCCTCCTCCAGACCGAGACGTACGCCGCCCGCGTCTTGCAGATAGCCCGTCCAGACATTACCCGGGCAGAGATCGAGCGACGGCTAGCCGTGCGTCTCGGTCGTCAGACGCTGCTGACGCGCTCGGCACCACCCGCTCCGCAGTTCGGCGTTCTGCTTGAGGAGCCTGTCTTGCGTCGAGGGTTGGACGCAGAGCAACTGCAACACCTGATCAAGGTCAGCAGACAGCCGAACGTCTCGCTGCGAGTAATTCCGTTAGCCGGGGGTCTGCACCGGGGCAACATGACCAGCGGCACCTTCACGGTCCTCGAATTCGAGGGGGGAGCCGAGCCGTCGATCATCTACTCCGACAGCCTCACAGGTGCGCTCTACCTCGATAAGCCCGCCGAGGTCGCAACGTACGGGGAGGCGTGGGACATCATGGAGAACCTGGCGCTGACCGAAGCGCAGTCTCGCAAACTCCTGGCATCGATCGCGGAGGAATTAACATGACCACGCTCAACTGGAAGACGAGCACCCGCAGCAACGAGGGCAACTGCGTCGAGGTTGCCACACCGCTCCCGGTCGTCATGGTCAGAGACTCCAAGGACCGGCAGGGACCGGTGCTGTCGTTCGGCGCGGGTCAGTGGGCCGGCTTCGTCCGGGGCATCAAGGGCGGCACGTTCAACGTCTGACATCGGTGCCGGGCGGGTGAAGCGCTCCGTCTTCCTTCGTCTGCCTCCACAACCATCGGCCCTGGACTCCGTCTAGCGGATCATGAATCTCGTTCATTGGACAGGCATCGCCCGTGGGAATGAACCCCACTGAGCCGTGGGCGGACCGGATCCGGTATGGCGCAGGGTCGGTCCGCGCGCGTCGGCTGCCCGCCGGTCACCGGTCGGCGGTCGGCGGTGTTTCCGCTTGTTCGACCTCCTGGATGAGTCGCTTGAGGTGGGCGATCTCGTCGCGCAGGGCGGCGTGACCGGCGGCGGTGAGGGTGATCCAGGTGCGCGGGCGCTTGCCCTCGTAGCCCTTCTCGATGTGGATCAGCTCGGCCTTCTCAAGGACCGTCAGGTGCTGCCCGAGGTTACCGGCGGTCAGCTGCAGGGTGGTACGGAGGAAGCCGAACTCGACCTGGCGGCCCTGGTGCGCGATGGCCATGATGCCGAGCCGGACGCGCTGGTGGACGACGTCGTCGAGGCCGTTGGCGGGGTGATCGGTCATCATGCGCGAACCGCGGGGGTCGGCCGGAACAGGGCGAAGGCGGCGGCGCCCAGGAGCAGCATCGCCGCCGGGACGAGCAGGTGCGGCAGGAAGAACCACGGCGACGACGAGTGAATTACCTGGTTGCCCTGCGCCATGCCGATCGCCAGGTAGACAAGGGTGTACGCCAGCAGCGCCCAGTGGCGTTCGACCCAGGCGAGCACCAGCAGCGCCAGCCCGATCGTCGCCAGGGGACTGGCCAGCCCGTTGACGAGCCACGCGGCCGGCCCGACCTCGATCTGCGCCGGATCGGTGGAGAAGGGGTCGGCGGGCTGGGGAAGGAGCGGGTGGAACGTCAACCAGATCGACACGGCTGTCATCAGCACGGCCAACGCGACGCCGACGACGACGTAGGGGCGGATGGGGGTGCCCAGGCCGCGCTGTCGGGACTGCCTGATGTAGAAGGCCGCGATCGCCGCGTAGGCGAGCAGCAGCGCGCTTGTCCAGTACCCGAGCTCCACCGGGTTGGGCGCCTGGCAGACCGTGTGCTGCGGGCTGGATCGGCAGGTGCCGAAGACGTCGAGGTAGGGGGCGTACCGGTAGACGGGGATCGCGACCAGGGTGATCGTCGCGAAGACCAGCAGCGGGAACCAGGTGCCGCGCTGGGCGACCCGGACCCGGCGCGTCAGGTCACGTACGACCGCCAGCAGCTCGTGAGGGCTGCCCGTCTGAGGAACAGGCTCGTCTGTCATGGAGTTAGCTTTGCATTACAGACCTAGCTGCGCAAGAGAGCGCCTGACACTCTTTCGTGGTCCGTGCTGGGACGGGGACCCGCCGCGACAACTGCGCGCAACCGCTTGCCCGCCCGCCGAACACCGCTCGACCATGTGCGCATGGGGCCGGAGCGTCGTGTCATCCTCGGGGTCGACGTGGGCACCACCGCCGTACGGGCTGGCGCGTTCGCGGTGGACGGCTCCGCCCGACACGTGCGGACGCGGGCGTACCCGCTGCTCCAACCGCTGCCCGGCTGGCAGGTACAGGACCCCGACGTGCTGGTGGCGGCCACCCTGGCGGCGGTGTCCGCGTGTGTCGCCGACACCGCCGGGGCGATTCGCACCGGACACGCTTACCAACAGCCAACTCGACCCGTACGGCGCCGACTTCCGGGGCTGGTGGCACCGCCGGGCACAGCAGATCCAGGCCGCCATCCCGGACTTCATGGGCTTCACGGTGAAGGCCAACTCGGAGGGCCAGCCCGGGCCACAGGACTTCGGGTACGACCACGGCGACGGCGCCAACGGCATCGGCGCGGCGGTCGCGCCACTCGGCATGACCGTCCACTGGCGGACGTTCGTCTACAACGCCGAGGTCGACAACGACCGGCTCAAGCGGGCCTACCTGGAGTTCGGGCCGATCGACGACGAGGTCCAACCGGACGGCACCAGCGGACGCTTCGCCGACAACGTGTTCCTGCAGACCAAGAACGGGCCGCTGGACTTCCAGGCCCGGGAGCCCGTCCATCCGATGTTCGGCCGGATGGAGAACACCAACCAGGCCCTGGAGCTCCAGGTCACGCAGGAGTACACGGGTCAGAACTGGATGCTGACCTACCTCGGCCCGATGTACGAGGAGATCCTCAAGACCGACACGTACGCGACCGACGAGCACGGCAGGCTGCTGCGCGAGCGCCTGGTCGGCGACATCGTCGACGGGACCGCCCAGCACCATCGGGACACCGCGATCGTCGGTGTCGCCAATCTCGGCAACGCCGACAACCTGACCGGGCACCACTTGTCCCAGGCGAACCTCTTCGCCTTCGGCCGGCAGGCGTGGGACTGGACGCTCGACTCGTCGGACATCGCGACGGACTGGGTCCGGATGACCTGGAGCAACGACAGTCGTGTCGTCGACACCATCCGAAAGATGATGATGGGGTCGTGGGAGGCGCTGGTGAGCTACCAGACGCCGCTGGGCATCGGCCACCAGTTCGCCGAGGGCGCCCACTACCGCCCCGACCCGGCCGACTGGGCGGGCCGCGACGACTGGAGCCCGGTCTACTACAACCAGGCCGACAGCGTCGGCCTCGGCTTCGACCGCTCCCCGACCGGCAGCAACCTGGCCGCCCAGTACTTCCCCCGGCTCCAGCGGCGGTACGGGGACATCGACTCGGTTCCGGAGAACCTGCAGATGTGGTTCCACCACGTGCCGTGGGGGCCATCGGATGGACAGCGGCCGAACGTTCTGGGATGAGCTGGTCTACCGCTACCAGATGGGCGTCCAGTACGTGACCTGGATGCGGGAGACCTGGGAGACGCTCGGGGCCGACATCGACGCGCGGCGGTTCGCGGAGGTACGCGCCAAGCTGGCCGTCCACGAGACGGACGCCGCCGACTGGCGGGACACGTCGGTGCGGTACTGGAAGGAGTTCAGCGGGCGGGACATCCCGGTCGACGACGCTCCCCTCTCGGCGAGGATCGTCGTCAACGGTACGGAGTTCGGCGGCTTCAACCTGTCCGACCCGTCGTACACCATTCCGGTGCCGGCCGGCGGCTCCCCCACCATCACGAAGGTGCGGACGACCGACCGGAAGGCGCGCTACCAGATCGTGTCCCAGGCGGCGAGCGTTCCCGGGCAGGCGATCGTCAAGGTCACGACGGAGGGCTTCTTCGGCCCGCTGGTGAAGAACTACGTCTTCAACCTGGTGCCCGACACGACGCTGACGCGCCTGCGCGTCGACGGCGAGCCGCTGACCTCCTTCGCACCGACGGTGCGGCACTACAACGCCCTCGTGCCGGCCGGCACCACTGCCGTGCCGACGGTCACCGCCGATGCCGCCGATCCCGCCGCCACCGTCGCGGTCGAGCAGGCGGGCAGCGCCACCGGGCAGGCTCGGGTCACCGTCACGAACGGCGCTGCGACGTCGGTCTACACGGTGGACCTGAACACCACGAGCACCGGCAGCGACGAGTTCGGCGCGACCCCACTCGGCCCCCAGTGGCAGTGGGTACGACCGGACGAGAGCCGGTGGCGTCTGGCCGACGGCTCGCTTGTCATCACCGCGCAGCAGGGTGACCTGCAGGGCGCCACCAACACCGCGAAGAACCTGGCCCTCCAGGACGTCGACGGTGACTGGACAGCGGAATCCACTATCGTCTTCTCCCGCCCGCTGGCGAACAACAACGAACAGGGCGGCGTCATCGGGTACGCCGACGACGACAACTACGTCAAGCTCGCCTGGGAGATGGGCAGCGCGACAGCGGCCGTCAACAAGGTGCGGATCGTCCTGCTCCGCGAGCAGAACGGCGCGACGTCGACTGTGGAGATCACCGGCGCGGACGCCCAGCGGATCGTCGGGGCCGACGGCGCCGTCCGGCTGCGACTCGCCAAGATCGGAGACACCTACCGCGCCTACTACTCACGCGACGGGAAGGTCTACCGCTTCATCGGCTCCACGACGTTGGACGCCGAGCCGACGAAGGCCGGGCTGCTGGCCTTCAACCGGGCCGGCACCTCCACCAACCTCGACGTCTCGTTCGACTACTTCCGGATCGAGAGCCGAGGTGAGCGCATTCGCTGACGCCCGACGACGTCCGGGCCCGTCCCCACTCGGGGACGGGCCCGGACGCGTTCACCGGTGCGGGGACCGAAGCGGTCAGCCCCCGATGGCGATGGCGAAGATGTGCATTGTCGACACGTTGGTCGCCGCCTGGGCGCTGATGTTGGGCAGCACGACCTGGGCGACCGCCTTGCTCTGCAACGTGACACCCACGTAGTAGATGCAGGCGGCGGTGTTCTGCCGCTGGTTGTTGGGCCGGTTCTGGTACGCGGACACGATGGCGGCGGTGCCCGCCGAGCTCGGCCCGCCGTACCAGTCGGGTGTGCTCAGCGTGAACGTCTGGCGGGTGCCGTCGGCGTAGACCACGGTGCCGGTGCCCGACGGGGCGCCGTAGGTGCCGGTCAGGAGGAAGCCGAGCGTGCTGCCGGTGCCGGTCACGCTGATGGTCTGGCCCGAGGCGATGGCGTTGTCGGCGGCCCCGGAGCTGACGTTGGGCCAGCGGAAGTTGACCCCGTTGCGGCTCACCGTGCCGCCCGGGCTGGCGCCGGCCTGCGCCAGGGCCTGCGCGGAGAGTGAGGCCCCGCCACCGTCGAAGTTGCCGACGCCTGTGTTGCTGTCACTGGTGATGCCGACGTTGCTGAAGCTCTGCTCCAGCGTGGGGCTGGTGGTGCCCCCCGCGCTGGTGACCCGGTAGGTGCGTCCGGCCTGGACGGTGGCCTCGATGAGGTCGGTCTCGATCCGGGTGGTCCGCGCGGCCGTACCGTCGGCGGTGTCGACCATCGTGACGGTGCCGGTGACGAGCCGGCCGCGCAGGCGGACGGTGCCGGCGCGATCCGGACGGAGCAGCGCCTCGCTGGCCAGCCCGTTGCTCCACGTGATGCTGACCGTGTGCCCGCCTCGACCCCGCAGGCCGGCCACCCGCCCGCTCGCCCAGGCCGGCGGCAGTGCGGGCAGGATGTGCAGTTCACCGGCGTGGCTCTGCAACAGCATCTCGGCGATGCCGGCGGTGGCGCCGAAGTTGCCGTCGATCTGGAACGGCGGGTGCAGGTCGAACATGTTGGGCGCGAGCCGTGCGGTGGTGGCGAGGTAACGGATCAGGTCGTGGGCCCGCTTGCCCTCCTCCATCCGAGCCCAGAAGTTGATTTTCCAGGCCAGCGACCAGCCCGTGCCGTCGTCACCGCGCAGCGCCAGGGTCCGCCGGGCCGCCTCGAACAGCTGGGGGGTGCCGCGCTTGGTGATCTGGTTGCTGGGGGCCAGACCGTAGAGGTGCGAGATGTGCCGGTGGTTGGGCTCGGTCTCCACCCAGTCGTAGAGCCACTCCATGATGTTGCCGCGCGAGCCGACCTTCATGGGTGGGAGCCGGTCCCGGGTGGCGCGAACCTGGGCCCGGAAGGTGCTGTCCACGTCGAGGATCTCGCTCGCGCGGGCGCAGGCGTCGAACAGGTCCCGCAGGATCTGGTTGTCCATCGTGGGGCCGGCGCAGACGCTGGCGTTCGCGTGGTGGCTGAGCTCCGGCGAGTTCGACGGGTTGGTCACCAGGTACCCGAGGGTCGGTTCGGTCACCAGGGTGTTGAGGAAGAACTGCGCCGCGCCCTTCATGGCCGGGTAGTTCGTCCGCAGGAACTCGATGTCGCCGTTGAACTGGTAGTGGTCCCAGATCAACGTGGACAGCCAGGCGCCGCCGGTCTGCCACATGCCCCAGAACGCGCCGTCCACCACCGCGGTGGCCCGCCACGCGTCGGTGTTGTGGTGGGTGACCCAGCCACTGGCGGAGCCGTACTGCACCTGGGCGGTCCGCGCTCCGGCGACGGCGAGGTCTCTGACCATGTCGAAGACCGGGTTGTGGCACTCGGCCAGGTTGGTGGTGTTGGCCGGCCAGTAGTTCATCGGCAGGTTGGCGTTGATTGTGTATTTCGAGTCCCAGGATGGGGTCAGCGAGTCGTTCCAGATGCCCTGGAGGTTCGCTGGCTGGGTGCCGGGCCGCGAGGACGAGATCAGCAGGTACCGGCCGAACTGGAACAGCAGTGCCGAGAACTGCGGGTCGTTGACGCTGTTGTGCTGGGCGATCCGGACATCCGTCGTCTGGTCGGCGGCGGAGGTGCGGCCCAGGTCGAGAGTCACCCGCCCGAACAGCGCCTGGTAGTCGGCCACGTGCCGGCTGCGCAGCTGGTCGTAGCTGCTGGCCCGCGCGGCGGTGAGGCGCTGGCGGGCGATGCCCTGGTAGTCGCCGCCGACGTTGCGGTAGTTGACGTAGCTGGAGCCGATGGAGATCAACAGGGTCACGCTGTTGGCGTTTGTCACCCGCAGGGTGCCGCCGGAGCTGGACACACTGCCGCCGGTGACTGTCGCGTTGGCCAGCGCGAGGAAGCGGACCTGGCCGTTGACGCCCTCCATGTTCCCGGAGACGCCGTCGAGGCCGATCGTGGTGCCGTCCGGGCTGGACACCGTCGTGCGCTGCGGGCTGTCGAAGGTGGCGGTGAAGCTGATCGAGCCGGTCCGATCGGCGGTCAGCCGCATCGCGATGACCTGGTCCGGTGCGCTGGCGAACACCTCCCGCTGGTGACGGACGCCGTTGAGCACGTACGTCGTCGTGGCGGTGGCGGTGGTGAGGTCCAGCGTCCGGTTGTACTGAGAGGCTCCGCTGGCGGAGCCGAAGGCGAGTCGGAGGTTGCCGACGGTCTGGTAGGCCAGTTGGCCGCCGGGGTTGCCCATCATGGTCTGGTTGATCAGATCCTGGGCCTGGGTCCACTGGTTCGCGTTGACCAGCCGCCGGATCTCCGCCAGCGCCGCCGCGCCTCGGGTGTTGCTGGGGTCGTGGGGCCCACCGGCCCAGACGGTGTCCTCATTGAGCTGGAGTCGTTCCGAGTCGACATTGCCGAAGACCATGGCGCCGAGCCGGCCGTTGCCGATCGGCAACGCCCTGAGCCAGTCGGTGCCGGCGGACTCGTCGTACCAGAGCGCGAGGTCACCGGCGGCCAGCACCTGCGGCGGCGCCACCGAGTCCGCGTTGGCCACGGCCGTCCAGGGCAGAGGTAGGAGGGCACCTCCCGCACCGGCTGCGCCGATCTTGAGGGCTTGGCGGCGGGTCAGGTCTGACATCGATCCTCCAAACGGTGACCGATCCGGCCACCCCGATGCGTGACAACTGTGGTAACCGAGATGGGTCCGCTTCTCGGGCCGACCAGGACCTTGTGGAGCAGGTCAGTGCCGGATCCGAGTCAGCCAGACATCTGATGTGTTTCGCGAAGGTTACTCCGGAGCCACGCAATAGGCAACGATCGATTGACGGGTACAATCCGCACCACGAGGCCCTCCGGCCAAGGATCATCGCCGGGAAGCCGGCGGTGGGCCGGCGCGGTCCGGCGGAGCCGGGTGCCGGGAAGATGCCGGCGGATGCCGCTCCAGCGACCCATACATCAGATGTACGGCGGCGAGCACACCGCCTGAGCGGTCACCCCGACGGCAGCAGGACCGGGCGCGGCGTGTCCAGCGCCGTCCGGAGCTGGGTCAGGAAGTCACCGAGTTCCACCGCCGAGGCCCCGTCGAGCACGCGACGCATGAGCGCCGAGCCCACCACGACGCCGTCGGCGTACCCACCGGCCTCGGCCGCCTGCTCCGGGCCGGAGATCCCGAAGCCGAGAACCACTGGCAGATCCGTGGCCTGCCGCAGCGACGTCACCAACTGCTCGCCGGCCTCGCCCAAGGTCGACTGCTCGCCGGTGGTCGCCATGACACTGACCGCGTAGACGAAGCCCCGGCTGCGCGTGGCGATCTCGATGCGGCGCTGCGGCGCGGTCGCCGGGGATGCGAGCAACACGAGGTCGAGCATGCGGGCCGCCGCCGCGGTGGAGACCGGCTCCATCTCGTCGACCGGCAGGTCCGGCACGATCAGACCGTCCACCCCGGAATCGGCGAGCGCGGCGCAGAACCGGTCGGCTCCGTCGTGCAGGACCAGGTTGGCGTAGCTGAACGCGATAAACGGCACCGGCAGTGCGAGCCGGGTGACCTCGTCGAGGATCCGCCGGGTGGTGACGCCCCGGAGCAGAGCGCGGTGCGACGACTCCTGCACGACCGGTCCGTCCAGGATGGGGTCGGAGAACGGGAGGCCAATCTCGATGGCGTCGGCGCCCGCGTCGACGGCGGCCCGCAACAGGTCGGTCCAGTTCCCGGTGACACCGCCGGTCACGTACGGCACGAGCAGCTTGCGGCCGGCCGCCCTGGCGGCGCGGGTGCGGATCTCCAGGGCGTTCACGACAGCTCCATCAGGGTCGCCATGTCCTTGTCGCCCCGACCGGAGAGCGTGAGCAGCACCGTCGAACCCGGGGGGATCGTGCCGTCGCCGGCGGCACGGATCACCCAGGCGACCGCGTGGGACGATTCCAGCGCGCAGAGGATGCCCTCCGTGCGGGCCAGTCGGTGGGTGGCGGCAAGCACCTCGGCGTCGTCCACTGTCACGTAGGTGGCGCGGCCCGACTCGGCCAGGTACGCGTGTTCCGGCCCCACGCCGGGGTAGTCCAGACCGGCGGCGATCGAGTGGGCCTCGCTGATCTGCCCGTGCTGGTCCTGGAGCACCAGGGAGCGGAAGCCGTGCAACACGCCGGGAGTGCCGGCGCTGATCGCGGCGCCACCGGCCGCCTCGACACCGACCAGCCGGGCCGGCGTGTCGATGAAGCCGGCGAACGTGCCGGCCGCGTTGGACCCGCCGCCGACGCAGGCCACGACGTAGTCGGGGGTGCCGGTGACGAGGTCGGCCGCGCACTGTGCGCGGGCCTCGTCACCGATCACCCGCTGGAACTGGCGGACCATCCAGGGGTACGGGTGTGGGCCCATCACCGAGCCGAGGCAGTAGTAGGTGTCGTCGACGGAGGTGACCCAGTGCCGCAGCGCCTCGCTGCAGGCGTCCTTGAGGGTGCGGCTGCCGGAGGTCACCGGCACCACCTCGGCGCCCAGCATCTTCATCCGGAAGACGTTGAGCTGCTGCCGTTCGATGTCCTTCGCGCCCATCAGGACAGTGGTCGGCATGCCGAGCAGGGCCCCGGCGGTGGCGGTGGCCACGCCGTGCTGGCCCGCGCCGGTCTCGGCGATCAGTCGCCGTTTGCCCATCCGCCGGGCCAGCAGCGCCTGGCCCAGCACATTGTTGATCTTGTGGGAGCCGGTGTGGGTGAGATCCTCCCGCTTGAGCAACAGGGTGACGCCCAGCTCCGCGGAGAGTCGCGCCGCGGGCGTCAGCGGCGTCGGCCGACCGACGTAGACCGAGAGCAACTGGTTCAGCTCGCCCCGGAACAGCGGGTCCGCCCAGGCCTGGGTGAAGGCTCGCTCGACCTCGACACAGGCCGGAACGAGCGACTCCGGAACGAAGCGTCCGCCGTAGTCACCGAACCTGCCGAGCCCCGAGGGCCGGCGGGGGTCGACCTGGGCGGCTGGGCGGGCGGAGCGTAGGAGCTGATCCACGACACATCCCCTCACAGTTCTAGAACGACGAGTTCTGTATAGCAGAACAGCCGACCAGCGTTCTAGATCTGTGGCGAAATAGTTCTAGAACGGTTGTGGCGGGCGCGTGGTGGCACCGCCACCCTTCCCCGTCAGCCCTGTCGGGGGCTGCCGGCCCCGGACCGCCCGGTGCCGTCGCCGACCGCGTAGCTGACCTGATGGCCGCTGACCTCGCGAACATTCCTGATCACGACGCTGCTCCCCGCGAGGACGGCGACGTCGACAACCAGCGCGCGCCGGTCGGCGTCGCGGGTGATCCGCTCGCTCCGCATCGCCGGTTCGCCGGCGGGCAGTCCGAGCAGGTCGCCGATGCGCTCGGGCATGAGCACCGGCGAGATCGTCTCCTCGGCCTGCACGGCCACCGCGCCCGCCCGCTCGGCGAGTACGGCGTACAGCTCGTTCTTCTCGAAGTCGACGTCCTTGAGCAGGCCACCGAAGGGCTGCGGAAGGTAGGACAGCTGATGGATCAGCGGAGCGCCTCGAACGACCCGGATCCGCTCCAGCTTGAGCACCTCGCCGCCCGCGGGAATCCCCAAACGGGCGGCGATGTCGTCGGGCACCGCGACGATCTCGTGGCCGAGCACCCGGGTCAGCACCTCGATGCCGTGCGCGCGCAGGTCGTCGGCGAGGCTACGCAGATTGCCCATCGAGTACGGGACCGGCATCGCCCGGACGTAGGTGCCCTTGCCGGGAAGCTGCTCCACCACGCCCCGGTCACAGAGCTCGTCCAGGGCCTGCCGCAGCGTCATGAGGCTGACGCCGTACCTCTCGCTCAGGTGTCGCTGGCCGGGCAGGGCGTCCCCGGGAGCGAACTCGCCGCTGCTGATCCGCCTGATCAGATCGTCGCGGATGACCATGTACTTCGGAGTCCTACCCGGAATGACGCGCATGCACTACCCAGCCCTGAGTCGCAACGGAGCGGGCCACGCCGCCTGACGAGTGCGGAGCGCCACGCCCTTCTTCCGGGTGCCAGCGTATGGCCGACGTCCGTCCCGACCTACGCACGGGTCTCGCCGCGCGGGCGGCCTGCCGGGTGACGGGTCAACCGTGCCACGGCCGGTGACGTACCGGCAGGGTGGTCCCATAACTTTACAACCGTTAGCCGAGCGCGTAAGTTAACGGGTGTAAGTTCAAATCCGTTTCACGGAGATGGGGATCTCATGACCACCGCGACCGCCTTCCGCACCGACACCACAGCCCCCGCCCCGCTCGCCGACCGCATCGGTCGTGGGCTGGCGGCCGTCGCCGCCCTCGCCACCGTCGGGGCGTTCGTCAACGGCGTCCTGCTGACCATCAACGCTCCCGACGACCGCCTGTTCATCGAAGGCTGGCGAGTCTCCAGCTTCGCCATCTTCGCCGGGATCTTCGCCCTGCTCGCGATCAGGCCACGGCAGTCGGCTGGCGTCTGGGAGATCGTGCTCGCCGGCAAGACCGCACTCGTGGTGTTCGGCGTGACGGTCGGAGACGTTCCCGAGGCACGCCTGTCGGCCATCATCGACCTCGCGCTGGTCGCCGTCGTCGCGACCGCCTACGTGCTCTGCCGTGGCTGGCTGGCATGGCGCCCCGCCACCACCAACCCGACCCGATGACGGCGAAGCCGAGGTCCGCCACCACCCACCTCGATCGCCGACGCCGAGCGCCCGCCACCGTCGCGTGACGGCGGCGGGCACCCGGCTGGTCAGCAGAGGTGACGGGTCAGCACGGGGGCAGGGTGACCAGCGCCAGGTTCGGGTCGACACCTGTGGTGTACGCGGCACTGAGCACGTAGAGCGTGCGGCCACGCACGGCCACCGAGGTCGGGTTCTGCAACCCGTCGGCACCGCTCATCAGCGTTCGCGAACGGCCGGCGGCGTCGATGCTCACCATCGTGTTCGGCCCGTTGAGTGCGGCGACGACCTGGTGGTCGCCGGCGCCCACGAAGGCGAAGTCGTCGATGCCGACGAGGCCGGTCGCCACCACCCGGACGGGTCCGGGACGGCTGTGCCGCAGCGGGATGCGCAGCAACGTTCCCTGGTCGAGGTTGGTCGCCCAGATCGCGTCGGGGCGTACCTTGATGCCGTTGGCACCGAGGAAACCCGTCGAGGCGAGTTCGGGCGCCGAGGACCAGACCTCGGCGCGGCCGCCCTCCAGGGGGACTGTCGAGATCGTGCCGAGCACCGAGTCGGTGAGGTAGAACCTGCTCGCTTCCGCGTCGAACGCCAGGCCGTTGGGCAGTCCGGCAGCCGGCAGGGCGGCAATGCGGTGTGGGGTCCGGCCGGGGCGCAACCGGTACAGGCCGGTGCTGGCGGCGTCGCCGCTGGCGTAGAGGAAGTAGAGGGTGCCGTCGGTCATCCGGACGATGCCGGTGGTCAACGCGAACGTGAGCACCGGCGTGTGCACGCCGCCGTCGGCCGGTGCCGGCAGGGTCGCCAGAATCCGCGTCGCGCCGGACGGGCTGACGGCGGAGACCTGTCGGGCAGCCGCGAAGGTGACGTACGCCGTGCCGTCCGGGCCCACCGCGATGTTCTCCGGCAGCTGCCCGTTCGCCAGGTCGAAGTGGACCGCGATCCGCGAGGGCAGCGGCGCGGTCGACGGCCCGGCCACTCCGACGGCGGTTGCCCGTGCGGTCCCCGCCTGGGCGACGCTCGACGGTGGGACCGTCACGACGCCGACCCCGGCCGCCGCGAGAGCCATTGCGAGGGTCATCATTCTCTTACGCATTTCTGTTCCTTTCTGAAAGCCGTGTTGATTCGGCTGATGCGGGCGCGATGGGTCCGGCGCTCCTTGCGGAGCACCTCGTTTCGAGCCGGTGGGAAAGGGCGCTATTCGCGCATGGCCGGCTGCTGCCGAGTGCCGGCGCGGGAGGTGACAGCGCCGTGCACGAGCAACGTCATCGCGGCGTGCGACGCCGAGCCGGGTTCGGTGGTGGCGACGACGACCGTCTGACCGTCCTCGGTCCGCAGGGCCTGCTGGGTCACGGCCATCGTGCCGACCAGCGGGTGGCGCATCTCGTACACGCTGCCGCCGCCGGCCTTGACCCGGTGGCCAGCCCACATCGCGCCGAACTCGGGACTCCGCACCGTCAGCTCCCCCACCAGCGCGGCCAGCAACGGGTCGTTCGGGTGCTGTCCGGAGACCATCCGCAGTGTCGCCACCACCGCGCGGGCCTTGGTGGGCCAGTCCACGTACAGGTCGCGGGTGTGCGCGTCCAGGAACACCAGCCGCGCCATGTTCGGGCCCTGGTGCGGCCGCGCGGGGACCTTGTTGTCCAGGTGGCCGGCGAACAGGGCATGGCCCCCGGTGTTCCAGGCCAGCACGTCGGCACGACGACCGAGCACCACCACGGGTACGTCGCCGAGCGTCGCGACGAGCTGGCGTACCGCCGGGCTCACCCGCTCCGGCGTCGGACGCCGTGCGGCGGGCCGGCGGCGGGTCCCGGCCGCGAGTTCGCTCAGGTGGCGACGTTCCGCTTCGTCGAGTCGCAGCGCCCGGGCGAGCGCTTCGAGGACCTCGGGTGAGGCGTTGACGGCCTGCCCCTGCTCCAACCGCGAATAGTACGAAGCGCTGACGCCCGCCAGGAGGGCCAGTTCCTCCCGGCGCAACCCGCTGACGCGGCGCCGGTCGCCGTACGTCACCACGCCGACGTCCTCCGGCCTCAGCTGGGAGCGTCGGGCCTGGAGGAAATCGCCGAGCTGTCCTCGCACGTTCATGACTCGAAGTATTGCGACCTCTCCCAGCCGCAACCACATCCTGGCAGGGATAGGCACTTGCATCGACGTCGGCGAGCGACCTCGTCGGTAGCGTTCGCGCTCGCCGGAGTGATCTTCGTCGTGCCGCTCTATCTTCAGGCGGTGCGGGGCTTCGACGCGCTCGGCACCGGCCTCCGGATCATCCAGATGGTGGCCGGTCCGCTGGTAGCCGGCGCCTTGGCCGACAGCCTGGACCGTACTTCCGGCGCAATGGGCATCGTGCTCACCGGCCTGGTGGTGATGGGCGCCGGGCTGCTCCTGCTCGCCCGGGTCGACCAGGGCACCGCGTACGTCTGGCTGACGGTCGGCCTGGCCGGCTGCGGGTTCGGCATCGGCACGGTGATGGCCACCTCGTTGGCGGCGGCGGCGGTCGGCGCGGTGGGCGACGGCGACGCCGGGGTGACCGCTGTGCGCCGAACAAGGGCTGGACGCTCGGGCTTTGGCCGGTGGCCGGCGGTGACCGTCCGTCACCTCCGTGGGGGCGGATGCGGTAGTGAGCGGTATACCTCAGAGTCATATTCATACCTCTGAGGTATACCGCCAAACAGCACATCGAGATGGTGGGTCAGCCACAGCGGTTGGCGAGCACCCTTCGCCGCGTCCGCAGCCCGTCCCGAGTGAGGACCTACTCGTCCAGGCTGCCACCGTAGTCAGATGCCTCCGCGCAGATCGAAGCCACTGTGAGCAGAGCCGGCGGTAGTGCCCGCGCCCCCCGGCTCGGGAGGCCGCACCCCGCCGCGCGACCACAACCCAACCGGCCGTCCCCGGCCCGCGGCACGGCGCGACCGCCAGCCGTGCGGGAGGAGAAGGAAACTGTCGCTTCAGCGAGCGGAAAGCGATCCAGCCCTTTGTCGTAAACGCGCTCCAGTACACTCGGCGCATGTCGAACGACCTGTGGCCCCGGAGCCGATAGACCGATGAGGGCGCCCTCCGCCGACACCGTCATCTTCGATTTCGACGGCGTACTACTGCGCGGCGACGCATTCGGGCTTTTCATGCGACGCATTGTCTTCGCGGGTGCTCGACTGCCGCTCGCCGTCATCCTCGCTGTTCTCCTCGCGCCCATGGTCGCCCTTCCCGCCTACCGTCCGCGGGCGGCGTGGTGGATGAGTCGGATCGGGTTGTTGGGCCGCAGCGCCGACCAGCTGCGAGCGGAGCTTGGGCGTTTCGGCGCGGGCCTCGGCGACGAGCCCGAGCGGATCATCGGGCCCGGTCTGCGGATGATCCGTGCCCACCTCGACGCGGGCGACCGGGTCGTCGTGGTCACCGGCTGCGAGCACACCCTGGCGCGCGCGGTGCTCGACGCGATCGGCCTCGCCGAGGTCGAGCTCGTCGCCTCGCACATTCGCGGGCCGAAGCTGATCGTGCACAACTACGGGGCGACCAAGGTCGTGGAGCTGGCCGCCCAGGGGGTGACGCCGCCCTGGCGGGTGGCGTACAGCGACTCACTGTCCGACCTGCCCGTCCTTGCCGGCGCGGAGCGGGCGGTGCTGGTCAACGCGAGCGCGCGTCAGGTGGCCCGCGCGCGGCGTCTGCTCGGGGCACGGTTGACCACCGTGACCTGGGCGGGTGGTCACCTCTCCCGCGAGGACAGGGCATCGGGCCCGGTCAGTTGAGCCCGGCGTCACCCGTCGACGTCGTGATGCCGATCCCCGGCGCCGGGGGGCCCTCCGGGCAGGCCGGCGGTCGCACCCCCCGGTCGAACTCCTGCCGGGCGGCCTGCGCGTACATGTGCACGTAGTCCTGACCGGACAGGGCCTGGAGCCGTCGCATGATCTCGTCGGTCAGAGCCCGTGAGGCGACGCTGGCCGGGAGGTCCCGATATGGCGTCAGGTCGATGGGCGTACCGACGGCCATCCTGGCCTTCATGACCTTCGGGATCAGCTTTCCCGGCGGTTGGATCTCGTAGGTGTTGAGCATGGCGACCGGGATGACCGGCACGCCGGTGGCGAGGGCGAGGCGGGCCGCCCCGGTCTTGCCCCGGTAGAGCCGGTTGTCCGGTGGCCGGGTCCCCTCCGGGTACATGCAGATCAGGCCGCCCTGCTCCAGCACTTCCTGGGCGGTCCCGAGCGACGAGGCGGCCTTGCGCCCGCCGGCGCGGTCCACCGGGATGTTTCCCATCCCACTGATCACCATTCGCCGCAGCCGGCCCTTGAGCCCGGTGCCTGTGAAGTATTCCAGTTTCGCGATGTAGACGACCTTGCGGCGCATGACCGCCGAGAGGAACACCGAATCCGAGAAGGAGGGGTGATTTCCGACCAACAGGGCAGGACCGGTCTCCGGCAGGTTCTCGCGGCCCACCACCTCGGGCCGGTAGACCAACTTCACGGTCGAGCCGACCGTGTACTTGAGTGCCCAGTAGATCATTCCCGCCTCCGATCACACCCGCCGCGCCGACCCGACAACATTGATCAGCTTACCGGCCGTGGCAGCGCGTCGGCCTCATCGGCGGCGCCCGAGCGATCGACCGCGTCCGGTGTGGCGGACGCCCTTCGCCCGGTGGGCACCACCCGGGCCGCGAACACGACGCCGACGAGCAGCAACGCGATGGGCACCAGCAACGTCGGCCGTAGCGCCGTCACGAAGCTGTGGGTGTAGACGGCGTGCGCCGCTCGGCCGGCGGCGTCGACGGCCTCCGGTGACGCTCCGCTGCGCCGAACCGCGTCCACCACCTCGCCCACCGTCTCGTCCGGGCCGGCCGCCGACACCTGGCGGAAGGCCGCCACGAACGGTTCGCCGACACCGGCCGGCAGGGCCGGTGCCAGCGCGGTGGCATCCTCCGGCATCCGCCGCACGAGCTGACCCTGGAGCAGGGCGATGGGCACGGCGGCGGCGAAGACCGATGCGAGCTGGCGGGCTGTCATCATCAGCGCGGCCGCGGCCCCCGCCTGCGGTGGTTGCACGTCGTGCATGGCGATGGAGTTCATCGGGGCGAACGTGCAGCCAGCGCCGACACCGGCCACGACGAGGCCGGGAACGAAGTGCTGCCAGGGCGTCGCGTCGTTCGCGACCCAGACCACGAGTGCCATTCCGACGGCGTAGAGGCTGAGCCCGGTCATCAGCACGTACCGGGCGCTGAGCCGGTCACTGAGCTTGCCGGCGAAGGGGGCGACGAACGCCATGCTGAGGAACATCGGAGTCATGACGAGCCCGACCTTGATCGGGCTGTAGCCCAGCGCGGCCTGCACGTACAGCGACAACGGTACGGAGGTCCCCACGATGCCGATCGACAGGATCGTGGTCACGATGATCATCAGGCGGAAGTTGGTCAGCGCGAACAGCTCGAACGGCACCAACGGCGTGCGGTCCTGGCGCCTCTTCTGCAGCACGACGAACGCCGCCGCCAGGACGACGCTCAGCACCAGCAGCAGCGGAATGCTCAGCGGCCCCCAGATCACCCCCCACTCGAACCGGTCGCCCTCCACCAGCCCGAAGGTGAGGCAGACCAGTGCGGCAGTGCTGAGGACGACGGCCAGCAGGTGCAGCGGTTGTCGGCGGCCGCGTTCCAGCGGCGGCACGGCCGCCAGGCAGAGCACGATCATGATCAACCCCACCGGGAGGTTGAGGAAGAAGACGTATCGCCAGCTCAGAATGCTGGTGAGGGCGCCTCCGATCACCGGCCCGAGGATCGAGGCCAGCGCCGAGACCGCCGTCCACAGGCCCAGCGCCCCGCCGCGACGTTGCGGCGGGAAGGTGGCCACGATGATCGACATCGACTGCGGGTACATCAGGGCGGCGCCGAGACCCTGGAACGCCCGGGCGGCGATGAGCTGACCCTCGCTCTGCGCGAGCCCGCACGCCGCCGAGGCGAGAGTGAACAGCACCGAACCCATCACGAACAGCCGGCGGGGTCCGTACAGGTCACCCAGCCGGCCGGTCACGATGACCAGCACCGCCACCACGATGAGGTAGGCGTTGGCCACCCACGCCACTGTGGTCAACGAGGCGTCGAGGTCGCGGACCACGCTCGGCATGGCGATGTTGATGATCGTCATGTCGAGCGAGGTCATGAACGACGCGAGCGACACCGCCAGGAGGATGTAGCGGGGATTCCCGCGAAGCGGGGTCAACTGGTTCGGCCCTCCAGGACGGCCATGGCCGCGGCGAGCGGCTCCATGAACTCCTCGTGGGCGGTGATGTACGAGACCCCGTAACGCTCCCGGCGCTCGACCAGTTGGTCGGCGATCTCCTCCGGCGTACCGATCAGGCCCGCCGGAGCGTCCAGGACCTGCTCCAGCGTGAGGTACGGCGTCCGGGTCTGCTGGGCGAAGGCGGCGGCCGCCTGCCGGTCGTCGGCCAGCACCACCGCGGGGATCATGAGGTTGACCTCGAGGTCGTCGTAGCGGTCACCGGCCTGCGTCCGCAGATACCTGGCGCGTTCCTCGACCGTCTCGGCGGGGAGCGCCCGCCACTTCTCCGGGGTGTCGACCCGGACCACTGGGCTGAGACCGACGATGTCGGCGTGTCGGGCGGCGATCCCGAGGACCTTGTCGCCGCTGCCACCGATCATCAGTCGAGGGGCCGAGGTGCAGTCCGACCACTGTGCCGGGTCGGCGAACGACGCCGTCAGTCGCTGGACCACGGTGTCGAGTTGCCGTACCCGTCGACCGGGTGACTCGAAGGGGATCTCCGCCTCGTCGAACTCGGCCCTCGCGTATCCGGTGCCGACGCCGACCTCCAGACGCCCCCCGGTGAGCCGGTGCGTGGTGGCGATCTCCCGCTCCAACAGGCGCGGGTTCCAGAAGGCGGCGTTCAGGACGAACGTTCCGAACATCACTCGCTCGGTCGCCGACGCCGCCGCGACGATGGACGGGAACGGCGCGGGCATGTGCAGATGGTCGGGGATGAGAATGACGTCGTAGCCCAGCTCCTCCGCCCGGCGACACTTCTTCGCCCACTCCTCGGCGCCACAGTTGTGGTGCAGGCTCACCCCGAACCGGAAGGGCCTCACGCCCATAGCAGTCCTCCATTCACTTCGAGCACATGTCCGTTGACGTACGAGCTCTCGTCCGAGGCGAGGAAGACCGCGGCGCTGGCGACCTCGTCCTCGTGGCCGGCGCGGCCCATGGCGATGCGTTTCGTGTACATCTCCCAGAGCGCGACGTTCGGCCGCAGGGCCTCGCTCATCCCGCTGTCGATCAGCCCCGGCGAGATGCAGTTGACCTTGATGCCCTTCGGGCCGAGTTCGATGGCGCTGGTCCGGGTCAACGACTCGACACCGGCCTTGGCCGCGCTGTACGCCGCCGTGCCGACGGCCACCCGGGTGGCCAGGCCGGAGGAGATGTTGATGATGCAGCCGCCGCCGTTGGCGACCATCACGGGGACGACGGCACGGGTGCAGAGGAAGACCCCGGTGAGACTGACCGTCAGCGTCTCCGTCCAGGCCTCCGGCGCCAGCCGCTCGATCCGGCCGTCGTGCCGGACGGCGGCGTTGGCGACCAGGATGTCGATGCTGCCCATCAGCTCCGCGGCGGTCGTGACGAGTTGCTCGACCGACGCCGGATCGCTGACCTCGACCGGCAGGTGGAACGACCGATCGGGGGCATCGCGGTGCAGCTCCTCCCAGCCCTTACCGGTGCGGGAGGCGCAGGTGACTGTCGCGCCCTCGGCCAGGAAGTGCCGGGCGATGGCCCGGCCCAACCCGCGGTTGCCGCCGGTGACGACGGCGTTCTTGCCCTTCAGACGCATCCGATCTCCGCAGCCTCTCGAACCATCAGTACCAGGTGACGACGGCGGCGCCGGCGGTCATCCCCGCGCCCACCGCGGCGAGCAGCAGCTTCTCGCCACGCTGAAAGGGGCGTTCCCGGTGGGCCTGCACCAGCGTGACGGGCAGGGACGCGACACCGGAATTACCGAATCTGCTCACCGTGGTCGGCACCCGCTCCGGGTCGATGCCGAGTTTTTTGCCGAGCCCGGCCAGTAGACGCCCGTTCGCCTGGTGGAAGACGAACCGGTCGATGTCGTGCAGGCCCAGCCCAGCCTTCTCCAGCGCCGAATCGATCACCTTGGGCAGCGTCTGCAGGACGAACGCCGCGACCGCCCGCCCGTCCATCCGGGTGAACTGGCCACCCTCGGCGTACCGTTCCGGCGTCAGCGGCAGCCGGGCTCCGCCCGCGTAGATGCCGATGTTCTCCCAGCGGGCGCCGTCGGTGAGCAGACTGGTGCTGCGGATCCCGTAGCCGTCGGGCACCGAGCCGAGCAGCAGCGCCGCGGCGCCGTCCCCGAAGAGCGCGACGGTGCGCTTATCCGTGCGATCCACGATGGAGGACACCTTGTCGGCGCCGATCGCCAGTGCGACCTGCCCGGCGTCGTCGCGCATCAGCGCGTTCGCGAGGGCCATGTGGAAGATCACCCCGGCGCAGGCCACGCCGACGTCGAACGCCGGCAGCGCGGGCAGACCCAGCTTCGCCTGCACCACGGCGGCCGTGGCCGGGGACGGCTGGTCCGGCGAGTTGGTGCTGAGGAACAGCCAGGCCAGCCGTTCCTGTACGGCCGGGTCGGCGACCAGGGGCGCGGCGGCGAGGACCGCGAGGTCCGAGGTGGTCTGCTCGGGCTCCGCGTACCGGCGCTCCTCGATACCGGTCAGGTTGGTGATCCAGTCGTGGGTGGCGCCGCTCCAGGCACAGATGTCGTCGTTCGTCACGACGCGGTCAGGGACGTGGGACCCCATATCGATGATGCCAATCGCCATGCGACCCGTCCTTCGTCTCGCGGCGGCTGAGGTGCCGATGATTGCACGGGTCGGACCGCTCGACCGGGGTGCGGACACCCGCCTGAAGGCATGGGTTTAGCAGGATTTTAGCGGCCTCCCCGAGCCTCGACGGTCATCGGCAAACCCGCCGCTGACGCGGTCACAACGGCCCGCTAACGGCTCACTTCACCGCCGTGCCGAGCACGCGCCGGTGGTCCTACAGTGGCGCCTCGCCAGCAACCTGCCCTGCCGGCGCAGAAGGAGGTCACCCGATCATGCCGCCCCGGTGCCTGCTGATCGTCAATCCGCGGGCCACGCGGATGAATCCCGGTGCCCGCGACGAGCTCACCGACATCCTCAGCGGACTGCGGCTCGACGTGGTGGACACCGCGCGGCGGGGGCACGCTGCCGAACTGGCCCGTACGGCGCGCCGCGAGGGATACGACGTGGTGCTCACCGCCTCCGGCGACGGATCGGCCAACGAGACGGTCAACGGGCTGCTCGCCGACGGTCTGGCCGACGACGTACCGGTCTTCGCCCCACTGCCCGCCGGCGGCACGAATGTCTTCGCCCGATCGATCGGCCTACCCAACCAGCTCGGCGAGGCGGCCCGCCTGGTACGGGACGCGGTGACCGCGGGTGGAAGTCGGCGGCTGGGCCTCGGCCTCGTCGGGGACCGTTGGTTCGCCTTCGTGTGCTCACTCGGGCTCGACGCGGAGATCGTGCGGGAAGCCGAGCAGCTGCGTTTCGGCGTCGGCGTCCGCCCGCCGCGGATGCCGGCCGCGGCCTACCTCACCCTGCTGGTGCGGCAGCACCTGCGCACCGACCGCCGGCATCCGGCGCTGACCTTCGACGGGGCCGGCGGCGCGCACGGGGAGGCCATCTTCATGGCGTTCGTCTGCAACTCGGCGCCGTGGACCTACCTTGGGAAGCGGGCCGTGGCGCCGGCCCCCACCGCCTCGTTCGACCGGGGGCTCGACGTACTCGGCCTGACGTCGCTCGGCACGCTGGCGACGATGCGGGTGGTGCGGCAGATGATGACCGCCCAGGCGCCGCTGTCCGGGCCGGACGTGGTGACCGCCGAGGACCAGCAGGGACTGACGATGCTGTCGATCCGCCCGATCGCCGTCCAGGTCGACGGTGACTTCCTGGGGATGCGGACGGAGGCGACGTTCCGGTCCGTACCGGCCGCCCTGCCGGTCCCACTGCTAACCGGTCGCTAACACGGCCGCAGCCGCTGCGTTGCGCACGCACGCCGAAGGGTGCCGATCCGATCTAACGTCCACCGCGAGTTCGAGTTGAAGGAGAGTGCCGGATGCCGTACGCAGAAGGTCGGGTCTACCACGACGCCGACAGCCATGTGATGGAGCGGGAAGGCTGGCTCACCGAGTACGCCGAGCCCTCGGTACGCGAGCTACTCCGTTCCTTCGGTGCGGACAAGGTGCAGCGGGCCCGCACCGCCGAGACCGACATCCGGCAGCGCTACGAGGACCAGGACCGCCGGGCGTCCGCCGAGCAGACCCTGATGACCATGAAGGGCTGGGAGAGTTTCGGCGGCACCGACGCGGGCGAACGCAGCCGCGCCCTGGACCTGCTCGGATTCTCGGCACAGTTGGTCTTCAGCACTGTCGCGAGCGAGCAGTTCTGGTACTACGACCATCCCGAGCTGATGTACGGGGGCAGTCGCGCCCTGAACCGCGCCATCGTCGACTGGTGTTCGGTGGACCGGCGGCTGCTGCCCGTCGGGTTCGTGCCCCTCGCCGACCCGGAGCGCAGCGTCGCCGAGTTGGAGGCGGCGATCGAGTTGGGCTGCGACGGGGTCATCGTGCCCTCCGTCGCTCCGCCGGAGTTCTCCCCGGCGCA
Source organism: Micromonospora sp. NPDC005215 (assembly GCF_040607915.1). Classification (NCBI taxonomy): domain Bacteria; kingdom Bacillati; phylum Actinomycetota; class Actinomycetes; order Micromonosporales; family Micromonosporaceae; genus Micromonospora; species Micromonospora sp. NPDC005215. Next base: position 30,986 of record NZ_JBEXHQ010000005.1, read on the forward strand.
TCCCGCGTACGACCGCTTCTGGGCCACCCTCCAGGACGCCGACATGCCGTTCTTCCTGCATGTCTGCACGGGTGGCGCGTTGGTGCCGGACGCGTACCGCAACAACGGGCGGACCCCGCCGGCCGACTTCCTCGGCGGTGGCGAGAACATCCGGTCCAAGGACTACATGGCGATGCACGTCCCGCCGCAGACGTTCCTGACGATGCTCGTGCTCGACGGCGTCTTCGACCGCTTCCCGACGCTGCGCTGCGGTTGCATCGAGCAGGGCGGCCTGTGGGTGGCGCCCTGGATGAAGCAGTTGGACATCTCGCAGCTGGCGTTCGGCCGGACCGAGCCCGACCTGCGGACGTTGTCGATGCGTCCGTCCGACTTCGTCCGGCGGCAGGTGAAGTTCACGTCCTTCTTCGTCGAGCCCCTGGACTGGCTCATCGAGCAGGCCGGCCCGGACCTGTTCATGTTCGGCACGGACTTCCCGCACACCGAGGGCGGCACCGATCCGCTCGGCGCTGCGGAGAAGTTCCTCGCCGGCTTCGACGAGAAGGTCAAGGACCGCTTCTTCGCCGGCAACTTCGCGGAGCTGATGGGCTCCCGGGTGGCGAAGGTCCGTCAGTGAGCAGCGCGGTCACCGATGCGCCGAACGCGGCGGCGGGGATGGCGAAGGCCGCCCGTGGCACGAAGGTGGTGCGGCTGGACTCGCTGACCGCACTGCGCGGCGTCCTCGCCGCGATGGCGTTCATGGTGCACTACACGGCACTGCAACTCGTCGCCGTCGAGGGCGGCGGGATCGAGTTCGTGGCCCACGCCATCCCGGAGTGGGTCGCCGTGGTCTCGTTCGGCGGCATGAACGCCTTCTTCCTGATGAGTGGCATCGTGCTCACCTGGGTCGTCCGGGACGGCGACACCGCCCGGGTCTTCTGGCGGCGCCGGGTGTCGCGGATCTACCCGATCTACGCGACCACCACCGCCGTCGCGGCCCTGGTGCTCGTGGTGCTGGGCATGCCGCCCGGTTGGAAGAACGTGCTGTCGAACATGTTCATGGTCCAGGGCTGGGTGCCGCAGCAGAGCGTCATCTACGGGCTCAACCCGGTGTCGTGGTCGTTGAGCGCGGAGGCGTTCTTCTACCTCATCTTCCCGGTGCTCTTCGCCGCACTGGTGCCACTCGGGGACCGGGCCCTGCGTCGGGTCATCGTCGTGGCCACAGTGCTCGCCTGCACGCTGCCGTTCCTGGTGGGCGACATGTTCCAGGTGAAGGACGCCGGGCCACCGTTCTTCAACACCGCTGCGAGCGGCGGAGACTTCGCGTACTGGTTCACCATGGTGCTCCCCCTGCACCGCGCGTTGGACTTCACGGTCGGCGTGGCGGTGGGTCTGCTCCTGCGCCGCGGCACCTGGCGCGGCCCCGGTGTGACGGGCAGCCTCGCCATCCTGGCGGCGGCCTTCTCGGTGACGCTGCTGCTCCCCGAACGCGTCCAGCGGGTGGGCGCGCTGCTGATCCCGGTCGCCATCCTGCTCGCCGCCCTGGCCACTGCCGACGCCAGGGGCGGCCGATCGGTCCTGCACGCGAGGCCGATTGTCTGGTTCGGGGAGATCTCGTACAGCTTCTATCTCACGCACCTGCTGGTGTTCCTGCCGCTGGGCCCGGTGGTGACGGATCTGCTGGTGGCGGCCGGAGTGATCGGTTCCCCGGCGCAGCAGCCACCACTGCCGGTCGAGTTGGCGACCATCGTCTGCCTCTTCGCGCTCTGCACCACTGTCGCGTGGCTGCTCTACCGCTTCGTCGAGCTGCCCGCGGCCCGACTCCTGCGCCCGAAACCGGCGACGGTGAAGGAGGCGGTCCGCGGGCCCGGCCCGGAGCGACACAACGATCCCGAGGTGCTGGCGGAGCCGCTTGTCGACGCGGGTTCGACAGCGGACCCGAAGCCGGCGGCCGAGCGGTCGTCGACGGTTGACGAGCAGCCCGTCGCCGACGTGGTGCCGGCCCAGCCGTCGGGCACCGGGCGCTGACCGAGGAGGGCGGCGGTGGGCTCGGCCCGCCGCCGCCCTCCCCCACTCAGCGCTTCTGGTACTCGTCCACGTACTCCTGGCCGGACAGTTCCGAGATGGCCAGCATGATCTTGTCGGTCACCGTGCGCCAGTCGGCCGGGTCCTGCGAGTCGCGGTACTCGTCGAAGGTCATCGGGGTGCCGAAGCGGACCGTCACCGGACGCCGTCGGGGCACGCGGACGCCGACGGGCTGCATCACCTCGGTGCCGATGACACCGATCGGTACGACCGGGGCGCCGGTGGCCAGCGTCAGTCGCGCCACCCCGGTCCTCCCCCGGTACAACCGGCCGTCGAGCGACCGGGTGCCCTCGGGGTAGATGGCGAAGGCCTGGTTGGCCCGGAGCACGCCCATCGCCGCCTCCAGCGACGACGACGTGGCGTCGCGGGGCCCGCCGCGCTGGACGCCGACGAAACCGAGTTCGCTGAAGAACCAACCGGCCATCCGACCGCCCAGCGACGGCGTCCGCAAATACTCGATCTTGACGAGGTAGCGGACCGACCGCGGGGTCGCGATCGGAATGAGCCAGTTCTCGGCGAAGGAGAGATGGTTCGCGGCGAGGATGACCGGCCCCCGCCGCGGCACGTTCTCGGCGCCCTCGATCAGCGGTCGGTACAGGGCGCGGGCAACCGGCGAGACGATTGGCCGCAGTGCCTCGTTGAGCAAGGGATGTCCTCCGTCGTGATCAGTCAGCGGCTGGACCACTGCCGAGGCAGCGGATGGAGAAGTACGAGGGCCACGCCTGCGCCGCGCGGACAGCGGACGCGAGCAGCTCCCGGGCCGGCCGCTCGGCGAGGTCGACGCGCTCCCCGAGCCGCGCGAGCAGACGCTGCAGGGACAACAGCAGCCAGCCGCCGTCGGCGAAGGCCCCGCCGAACGTCTCGCGGTTGGCCAACCACGTCGCCACGCAGGCCGACGCGGCGTGCAGCAGACAGTGCGTGTGCGCCGCGCGCATGGCGACAAGCGACCGGGCGTCCCATTGTGTGACGGAGGCGTACGTCTCCTCGTGGATCCGCGACAGGTGCGCCACGGTCGCCAGCAGCTCGTCGGCGACCGGGGGCCGGTCCGGGCGGGCGCAGGCCGTCTCGACGCGCCGGACCAGCCGGGGCCAACCCTGGGTCAGCTCGTCGCGTCCTTCGTTTGTCAGCCGCAGATCGGCGCCGGCCGGTTGCCACGTCGGCGCGTCGGAGTTCCAGGAGAAGAGGGTGTCGAACAGCTCGTCGAGCTGCCCGGGGTCGCTCTGCTCGTGCCGGCGCGCGGCGACGAAGGGCAACTGCCCGGCGATGCTGTGCAGGTTGACGTGGGTGGTCCCCTCGAAGATCGCCGCGATCGCGTGGTCGCGCTGGAGCTTCTGGAAGACGCCGTGGGCGACGCCCTCCCGCAGGTAGCTGCGGGCGCCGAGGACCGTGGCCATGCTGAGCACCGTCTCGTCGCCGATGACCGGCACCAGGTATTTCGCCACCGACGACCAGAGGCTGAGCCGTTCCGGTGCCAGGGTCAGGGCGCGGGCCGCGCCGACCGCGACGCACTCGGCGATCAGTAGATCGACGTGACCACGGACGAGGTGGTCGTGGATGACCGGCAGCTCAGCGATGGGCGCCCCGTAGAGGCGCCGCTCGTGGCTGTAGGTCAGGGCGAGTCGCAGCGCCGAGTCCATCGTCCCCAGCGACATCGCCGGGATCGCGGCACGGGTGATCTGGAGCGCCTTCAACACCTGGACCACCGCGATCCCCTGGTTGCCGATCGCGGCGGTGGCCGGGATGAACGACCCGTCGAAGGTGATCCCGCTCAGGTCGTGGCCGCGCAGCCCGACGGTCCGGACGAGGGGCAGCTCCTGGAAACTGTCGCGGCTCAGCTCCTGCTTGTCGACAAGCAGCAGCGAGAAGCTGCGGGGGCCGGTACGGGCGCAGGTCGTCAGGAACCGGGCCCGGGTCGCGTTGCCGACCGGCCACTTCTGCCCGGTCAGCACGAAGCCCCCCGCGACGGGCTCGGCGGCCACGGAGGACGCGAGCAGGTCGCTGCCGTGGTCGGCCTCGGAGACGGCGAACGCGCTCAGGGCACCGCCGACGATCTCCTTGGCCAGTCGTCCGCGCTGCTCGTCGTCGCCCCACAACCAGACCGGGTTCGCGCCGAGCAGCGCCGAACCGTACATGACCGCGAAGGCCAGCGAACGCCGGGAGACGGCCCGGGCGACGAAGAGCAACTCGTCGAGGGAGCGCAGCCGGCCGCCGAGGGCGGTGGGGACCAGGAACTCGGCGAAGCCCCAGTCCCGTAGGACGTCGACGGCGCCGTCCGGGAGGGCGTCGCGCTCCTCGGCCTCGACGATCCGTTCGAACGAGAACGGCGTGCCCTCTGCCATCGGGTCACCGAGCAGCAGGTCAAGCTCGGCTGCGATGTCGAGAGCGGCGTATCGGTGTGCCACGACGGACCCCCGCATTGATCAGTGACCAAGGCGATCAGGCTAGCCGGGCTTGCGGGGCTTCGCGATGACGAGTCAACGGCGGGATAGGGCCGTGCAGCTTCTCGCTAAGCCGCGTATTAGCCGGCTCCGTTAGGTTGGGGACGCCGTCTGAGAGGGCGGCCGTCCGGTGCCGGGGGGAGGGTTCCGCGACGGTGCGATCGGTCGGGCCGTGGTCGAGGCGGCGCGCCGGGACGCCAGCCGTCATCCCCAACGCCACGACCAGTGGCGAGGTGCGTGGCTCGCTGGTGCGCGAACGTCTCACCGCCTGCGAGTTGACGACGTGGTACGCCGGCGTTTGTCCGGTCGCCGCCGGCCCGCCCCGGGCGGTTCGGCGCGCAGGCCGGGGTCGGCTCTGTCGGTGCTGATTGATGGGAGTGGCAGTGATTGACTTTGTGCAGGGGGACTCGGCGGCGGAGCTGAGGAGTTGGCTCACCGAACGGGTGGCCTTCTACCTCGACCGGGGCCCGGAGACCATCCGACCCGACGTGGACCTGGCCGAATACGGCGTCGACTCGGTGTACGCCCTCAGCGTGGTGAGCGACATCGAGGACCGCATCCAGCAGGAGGTCGACCTCGGCGCCGCCCGGCTGTACCCCACCATCGACGCGCTGGTGGGCTACCTGATGACGCTGACCGCCCGTCGTGACGAGACAGCGGACCCCGTGGCCTCCGCCGGAGCGTGACGACGGTGCAGCTCGTTTCGATGGGGGACAGCCTCACCCTGGGGCGTGGGGATCCGGATCCGGCTGGAGGTTGGATCGGCTGGTCACGCCGGCTGGCGAGCCTACTCGGCATCCGCGCCGAGGACGTGGTGAACACCGGCGCCGAAGGCGCCACCACGGCGCAGGTCGCAGCCGGCCAGCTGGCTGCGGTACGGCAGCTGCGACCTGATCTCGTGGTGATCAACTGCGGGATGAACGACGCGGTCCAGGGCAGCCCGATGAGCACGGTGCGGACCGCTCTGACGGATCTGTTCGACTGGGGTACGCGGGCCGGCGCGCTCGTGTTGATGCCGGCGCTGCCGACGCCCTCGGCGAAGCTACCGGTCTCCGCGTTCCGGCGGCGGCGGATGGAGCGCTGGATCGTCGAGTTCGACGACCTGCTCCGCGCGGAGGCGACCCGGGGCGCGGTGGTCCGCGTGGACGTGGCGCCCCCCGAGGCCGAGGACATGTGGAGCGACGACGGCATCCACCTCAACTCGGCGGGGCACGTGCGAGTCGCCACCGTGCTGGCGGACACCGCCCGCCGGTTGTCTCCGACCGTGGCCGCGTCCGGCGCGGACAGCGCGTCATGACCGACGCGCCGAAGATTGTGGGTCCACCGGCGCGGAGCCAGGCCGGCGGCCGGTTGCTGCTGACGCCGGGGCCGGTCGCCGTCGCGTCGTCGGTGCGCCAGGCGGTCTCCCGCACCGACCTGGGGCACCGGGAGTGGGTGACTCGACGCTGTCTGGCCGAGGTGCGGCGCAAGCTCGCCGCGCTGTGCGGGGGCGCGGACCAGTTCACGTCGGTGCTGCTGACCGGCTCGGGGACGGCCGCGCTGGAGGCGGTGCTCTGCTCCGTGCCACCGACGGACGCCGAACTGCTGATCGTGTCGAACGGCCGCTTCGGAGACCGGTTGGAGCAGATCGCGGCGGTGCACCGGCTGCGCCACACCACAGTGCGTCTACCGCTCGGCCGGGCGGTCGATCCCGCGGCGGTGCAGCAGGCGCTCGACGCGCGTCCGACAATCACCCACGTCGCCATGGTGCACCACGAGACCAGTCTGGGCGTCCTCAATCCGGTGCCGGCGATCGCCCGGATCGTCCGAGCCGCCGGGCACGAGTTCATCGTGGACGGGATCAGCAGCATCGGAGCGGAGCAGCTCGACCTCGCGCATGACCCGGTGGACTGGCTGGTGGGCTCGGCGAACAAGTGCATCGAGGCGTTGGCCGGCCTCAGCTTCGTCTGTGCCCGGCCGGAGCGCTTCGAGTCCCTCGCCGCCGTCGGCCCGCGCAGCTTCTACCTGGATCTGCACCAGCACTACCTGGCTCAGCAGCGCAACGACGCGCCGCTGTTCACACCGGCCGTGCAACTGCTCCTCGCTCTGGACGAGGCCTTGGCGCTCGCCCTCGACGAGGGCGTCTCCCCGCGTTCGGCCCGCTATGCGGCCCACTCCGAGCGGGTGCGGGTCGGTTTGTCCCGCCGCGGCCTGCGGCTGTTGGTGCCCGCGCCGGACCGCTCGAGTTCGGTCACCGCGTTCGAGGTCCCACCGCCGTTGACCGCGGCCACGCTCTGTGACGCGATGTCGGCGGCCGGGGTGGTCATCTATCCGGCGTCGTCGGTGGCCCGGGAGGCGGCGATCGTCGCGACGATGGGGCAGTTGACCACCGAGGACGTCGACCGCTTCTTCCTGGTGCTGGACGAGACGCTGGCCGCGCTCGCGCCGTCCGGTCTGCGCCGCGACGCCAGTCGTCTCGAGGCCGGGGTGTACTGAGCCGGGGCGCGGATTGGACCCGCCAACCCATCAACGACGGACGCGATAGGTTGGCCCAATTCAACCCCAACCGCGGCGAAGCTCAGCATCCTGCCGCCCACCCGCCGCGATCAGGACCAATCACGACGGGCGCGTCTGAATCGACCGTCGGCGCAGGCTGAATGCGCACCCTTGCCCACTATTGGGATGCCCGCATTAATCACACTTTGCATCGTTTTTACTCGATCGATTTTGGTCATCTTAGGTGTCGTGTATGGTGTCGGGTGGGCGCTCACGGATCTAATGGGGGGACGGGGGGTTACGGCCAGGTTAAGCATTCATTTCCGCCTACCTGTGGTGGGCGGACGTTTGCTGCTGCCTAACGGCCGAATCCCCCGGTTGGTCGAGAGGAATGCAAGGTGAGATTCGGTATCCTTGGCCCGGTCATTGTCACCGACGACAGTTGCAATCGGACACCGCGAGCATTGAAACTGCGGTCACTCCTCGCGCTTCTCATAACGCAGGGTGACCAGATTGTCTCGACGCAGCGCCTGATTGAGGAATTGTGGGGCGGCGCGCCACCCAGGACGGCGAGCACCGGGCTTCAGGTCTACATCTCCAAGCTTCGCCGGCACCTCGGCGACGGGGTCAACCCCCGGATCGTGGTGAGTCACCCGTCGGGATACCAGCTCTCGCTGGCCGAGCACAGCTGCGACCTCACGATCTTCCAGCAGCATCTCGCTGCCGCGGACCGTGCCGAGGCGGCCGGCCTGCCCGCGGTGGAGGCCACGGAGTTGTCCAGGGCACTCGAGATCTACCGGGGCCCGGTGCTGGCCGACGTGCGCGGTTCGGGTCTGCTCGAGAACGTGGCGCGGCAGTACGACGAGAGTCGGATCATCGCGTACGAACGCCGGATTGACCTCGATCTCCGGTTGGGCTATCGGCGCAACCTCGTCGGTGAACTCTACGGCGTGGTAGCCGAACACCCCACCTGGGAGAATCTGCACGAGCACCTGATGCTGGCGCTCTATCGTTCCGGCCGGATCGCGGAAGCTCTGCGGGTCTATCGACAACTGCACCGCCGGCTGGTCGAGGAGCTTGGAATGGAGCCTGGCCCGCGACTCAAGCGGTTGCACCAGATGGTGCTGTCGCGCGACCCGAACCTGGACCCGGTGACACCGTATCTCGCAAGCTGAACAATTCTTCGATAATTGTCGGAAAGTGAGGGGAAACAGTGGGAGTGGTTGACGATTTCCGGCGCACCGTGCTGGAAAAGGACGTACCCGGGATCCTTGCGACCCTCTCGCCCGACGTCACCTTCCACAGCCCGGTCATGCCGAAGCCCTACCGCAGCAGGGCGGCCGTGGCACCGCTGCTCACCGCCCTGGCGGAGGTGTTCGAGGATTTCACCTACACGGCGGAGTTCGACGGCCGCAGCATCGAGTCAGTCCGCTCCACCGCCGGCTCGCCTCGGCACGCGCTCGAGTTCACCGCCACTGTGGACGGCAAGTCGATCACCGGGATGGACGTCCTCGCCACCGGGGACGATGGGTTGATCAGCGAGGTCACCGTGCTGGTGCGACCGGTGACCGCCGCGCACTCGCTCGCCCGGCTGGTCGGTCGGCGGATGACAGAGGCGTGACCTCGCCGGGCGGTCGTGGCTGCTCCGGCTCAGTAGACCGGAAGGCCCGGCTCGACCTGCTTCGCCCAGGCGATGACTCCGCCCTGCAGATGGGAGGCGTTGGTGAACCCGGCCCGCTTGAGGGCCGCGAGCACCTCGGCGGAGCGCGCCCCGGTCTTGCAGTGCAGCACGATCTGCTTGTGCTCGGGCAGTCGGGACAGCGCCTCGCCCGAGAGGATGAGATCCTTCGGGATGAGCGTCGCGCCAGCGATGTGGACGATGTCCCATTCGGCTGGCTCCCGGACGTCGATGACCTCGATGTCCTCGCCAGCCTTCAGCAGGTCGTACAGTTCGCGCGGAGTGACTGTGGATCCGGCCACCGCGTCGCGGGCTTCGCCGGACACCACACCGCAGAACTCCTCGTAGTCGATGAGCCTGTCGATCGGTCGACGGTTCGCAGCACGGCGAAGCGTCATCGTCGTGAAATCCATCCGTAGCGCGTCGTAGATCATCAAACGGCCGAGCAGGGGCTCACCGATGCCGGTGATCAGTTTTACCGCCTCGGTCACCATGATGGATCCGACAGTGGCGCAGAGCATTCCCAGTACGCCGCCCTCGGCGCAGGAGGGGACCAACCCGGGCGGCGGTGCCTCCGGGTAGACGTCTCGGTAGGTGGTGCCGCGGCCGTTCGGCGCGCCTTCCCAGAAAACCGACACCTGGCCTTCGAATCGGTAGACCGATCCGTAGACATAAGGCTTGCCCGCCAATGCGGCGGCGTCATTGACCAGGTACCGGGTGGCGAAGTTGTCGGTGCCGTCGACGATCAGGTCGTATTGGCGGAAAAGATCGACAGCATTGTCCGAATCGAGCCTCAGTTGATGGAGACGAACGTGCACGGAGCTGTTGATCCTGCGTATCGAATCTTCGGCACTCGTCGCCTTGGGTTGACCGACATCCGACTCGCCATGGATGATCTGTCGTTGCAGGTTGGAGCCTTCCACAGTGTCGAACTCGACGATCCCCAGCGTGCCGACACCGGCGGCCGCGAGGTAGAGCAGGGCGGGCGAGCCCAGGCCCCCGGCACCGATCACCAACACCTTGGCGCTGGCGAGTCGCCGCTGACCGGCAACCCCCACCTCAGGAATGATCAAATGTCGGCTGTAACGGGTTACGTCCTCTTTGGTGAGCTCCACATTGGGCATGACAAGTGGCGGCAATGAGTCCATGAAAATCCCCCGTTAGACCTAGCCGACGCTCCGCATGAAGCACCTTGGCGGAGGCTAGCAGAGGGTCCAAACCCCGTCTAGCAATATGTTCCGTCCCCGACCACCGACGGTTCGGAATGGACGAAGCGAAGTCACGGCCGCCGATGGTACGTTGTGGTCGCGGACTCGCGGCTCGCCGGCCGACGGGGTTGCCGCTGCTCGCAGACCACATCTGAATCACGGGGGGAAAATTGGCGGAGCTGCCACGCTGCCCGTCAGCGGGCTTCGCGCACGTTCTGCGCGCCCGAGCCCGCGAGTCGACAGAGGCCCTGGCCTTTCGATTCGTGCTCGACGACGGGCACGCCGAAGAGATCACCTACGGCGAGTTGGATCGGCGCGCCCGCGCGGTCGCGATCAATATCCTCGACGTCACCGACGGGCGGCCCGAGCGAGCCCTGCTGCTCTACCCCCCGGGGTTGGACTATCTCACCGCGCTGTTCGCCTGCTTCTATGCCGGCGTGGTGGCCATCCCGGCGTTTCCGCCAGGTGCGACGCGACAACCACGCACCATGTCCCGGCTGATGGCCATCATCGAGGACGCGGGAGCGAGCCTCGTGCTGACCACGTCGCCCGGCGCGCCCATGATCACAGACTGGCTGGCCAGCTCGTCGGTGGAGCCGGCGCCGCGGGTCGTCACGACCGACCTGGCGGGCCACGCCGAGCACGACCTCTCGCCCAGGTCGTCCGGTGACTCGCTCGCGGTCCTGCAATACACCTCCGGGTCCACCTCGCTGCCCCGTGGCGTGATGTTGAACCACTGTCACCTGATCTCGAACACCGCGGACATCACCCGCAGCTTCGGGCTCCACGACGGAGCCTCGGCTGCCTTCTGGCTGCCGCCCTATCACGACATGGGCCTGATCGGCGGTCTGCTGACCCCGGTGTCCAGCGGGATCCCGGCGACGTTCATGTCCCCGATCACCTTCCTGCGCCGACCGCTGTCCTGGATGAAGGTGGTGTCCCGCTACCGCGCCACGCACACCGGCGGGCCGAACTTCGCCTACGACCTCTGCGTCAAGCGGGTCAAGGAGGCCGACCTGGTCGACCTCGATCTCTCCTCGGTCGAACTGAGCTTCACCGGCGCGGAGCCGGTCCGGCCGGACACGATCGAACGATTCCTCAAGATCTTCGAGCCGTACGGGCTGCGACCGGAGGCGATCTATCCCTGCTACGGGCTGGCCGAGGCGACGTTGTTGGTGAGCGGCGGCGCCCGCCTGGGCGGATGGCGTTCGGTCTCGGTCGCCCGCGAGGCTCTGGAGGTGGCACGGGTGGCTCGGCCGGCGACGGCCGGAGAGCCCACCCGACGGATCGTCGGATGTGGCGTACCCGGACCGGACACCCGGATCGCGATCGTCGACCCCACCACCGGCCAACCGGTCAGGCCCGGCCAGGTCGGTGAGATCTGGCTCGATTCACCGAGCGTTGCCGCTGGTTACTGGCGTCGTCCGAGCGACACCGCCGACACCTTCGGCGCGATGACGGCCACCGGCGAGGGACCCTACCTGCGTACCGGCGATCTGGGCTTCGTCGCGGACGGCGACCTCTTCGTGGCCGGACGCGCGAAGGACCTCATCGTCCTGAACGGTCGCAACTACCACCCGATCGACATCGAGCAGATCTGCGAGACCGGCGTGGCCGGGATCCGCCGCGACTGTGGCGCCGCCTTCGCCGTGGAGGACGACGATGGCGCCGTCGAGCGGCTCGTGGTGGTCTACGAGGTCGACAGCGGCATGACCGACGAACAACACCTGGCGATCATCGATGGCATTCGCCGCTGCTGCTCGCGGGAGTCGAGCGTGACGCCGTACGCCATCGTGCTGATCAAGGCGCGCACCATGCCGAAGACCTCCAGCGGCAAGGTCCAGCGCTGGCTCGCCCGCCGCCAGTTCCTGTCCGGCGAGTTGGCCGCAGTGACCCGTTGGCAGATGCCCGGGACAGCGGCGTGAGTGGCCCGGGATCGGCAGCCGTCACCACGAAGGGACGCATCCAATGATCATCAAGGTTCGTGGCATCCTGCTCCGGTTCACCAACTACGAGAACGAGATCGAGGTCGAGGGCACGACGGTGCGCGAGGGCCTGGATCAGCTCGCGGCGCGCTACCCCAACCTGCGCGACGTCCTCTCCGATCGCGAGGGCGCGGTGCGCGCCACGCACTTCATCGCGCTCAACGGGGAGCAGCTCTCCGTCGACGAGTTGGACCGGGAGGCCGTCGAGGACGACCGCGTCGACATCGTCACGGCCGTCTCGGGAGGCTAGCCCGTATGCCGCGCAGCTCAGCCTACGAGATCGTGCTCGACGCCAGCTACTTCACGCCCAACCAACTCCAGACCGTGGCGGTGGGTCGCCTGGGCTTCCAGGCCGGCACCCGTTGGCTGCGTGATCACGTGTGCAGCCACCGCACCCTGGTCTCGCAGCACCGCGTGGGCCTGGTGTTGTGGGCGTGGCAGCTCGAATACGAGCAGCCGCTGCGCTTCGAGGACGCGGACGACGCGCTCGTCGACGTGCGGGGTCGCGTCCGTGGGCCGCGCTCATCCCAACTCGAGGTCGAGATGACCCTCTCCGGCCCCGGCGGGGTCGCGGTGCGTACCCGGGCCGCGTCGGTGCCGCTCCGGCTCAGCGGTGACCAGGCGCTGTCGGGTACACCCGCCCCACTGCCCGATCGGATCGTCGAACGGTTCGGGGCGGACGAGCGCGAGCGCTCGCCCTTTCGCAGTCGGGTCCCGGCGCTGCGCGCGATGCTCGAACGCGACGGTGAACGGCTCGCGTCGGTGACGCTGTCGACCCGCGTGCATCGGCACCACTGCGAAGTGGCTGACCAGTGGTATTGGGCGGAGTCGTTGGGTTTCGCCGGCGCGGCCCGTGAGGAGCTGCTGCTGCGTCACGGCTCGCGCTCGCCACAGCTGCGGCGAGCGCTGACCGAGGGAATTCGCCGGGTGGACGTCACCTGGTTGCGGGCGGGACAGCTCTGGGACCAGTTCGACGTCCACACCACCGGCTACCGGCTGGGCGACGAGATCGCCTTCGTCAGCGAGCTGAGGCTGGCCGACGACGGCCGGCCGTACGCGTACGTGGTGGAGCGGGTATGACGACGTCGGCCCGTGCCTCGTCCCTGGCGGGGTACGACGCGGCGGCCGAGTTGGAGCAGAGACTCGGCTGCCCGTTCGACCCGGGTGCGGGGATCACGCTGGCCGCGGGCGTCCAGGCCGACGAACTCGAGGCGGTGCCGACGGCCGCGTTCGAGGCGGTGTGGTCCGCCGGCTGCCACGAGTACCTCGTGCCCGTCGACGAGGGCGGGCGGTTGGCCTCGTTCGAGTCGCTCCTGGGCGTGTTGCGGGCCATGTCCCGCCGTGACCTGGCGATCTCGGTGGGCCTCGGCTCGACCTTCCTGGCCGCGGTGCCGGTGTGGGTGTGGGGCCGGCCGCAGCAGCGCCGCAGGGTCGCGGAGCTGATCCTGGCCCGCGCCTTCGGCACGGCGGGGATCAGCGAGGAGGCGGCGGGCAGCGACCTGCTCGCGACCGCCACGACGGCGGCCCCGGTCTTCGACGGGTTCGTGCTCAACGGCCGGAAGTGGCTGGTGGGTAACGGCCGCCGCGCGTCGTTCGCCACAGTGCTGGCCGCCTCCGAGCCGTCCTTCGGCCTGTTCCTGGCGGATTTCGCCGCCCTCGACGGGCCGGGGGTGCAGCGGCTGCCAAAGGTGCGCACTGTCGGCCTGCGCGGTCATGACCTCAGCGGCTTCGAGTTCCGTGACTGTCAGCTGGACGCGGACGCGACAGTGGGCAACCCGGGGCGGGGCATCGAGATGGTGTCCGGCATGTTGCAGTTCACCCGGACCATGGTCGGCGGCATGACACTCGGCGCCGCCGACACCGCGCTGCGGATCGCCCTACGGCATGCCCGCGGCCGCATCCTGTACGGGCGGCCCGCGCTGGCCCTACCTCCGGTACGCGCGTTGCTCGCCGGCGCCTTCGCCGACCTGCTGGCCGCCGAGGCCACCCAGTTGGCCGCCGCGCGCGCCCTCGACGTGGCGCTGCACCGGATGCCGCTGTGGTCGGCGGTGGCCAAGTACGTGGTGCCCGACTTCTGCGTGGACGCGGTGAGCGCGTGTGGCGAGGTGCTCAGCGCCCGGGCGTACCTGCGGGAGAACGTGGCAGACGGCGCGTTCCAGAAGATCGCCCGCGACGCCGCCATCACGCCGGTGTTCGAGGGCACGAAGCTGGTCCAGTTGGAGAGCATCCGCGCCCAGCTCGCCAGCGGCGCACGACGACGCGGGCCGGCGGAAATCCCGTTGGACCTGCTCTTCGGTTTCGGCGAACCGGTGGCGGCCTGGGCTCCACGGGCGCCCCGTCCGTCGATCGTCTACGGCCGGGCCGACGAGGTGGTGGATCTGCTGGACGCCGCGGTCGAGCGGCTCGCCGACGACGGACTCGCCGCACTCGGACGACAACTGGTAGCGGTGCGCGACGAGACGCGCGAGGCCCTCGGGCACCAGGCGGCGCACCGCACCCACAGCGGCTACGACCACGCCCGCCGGCACGCGTTGGTCCATGCCGCGGCCTGCTGCCTGCACCTGTGGAACGAACGTCGCGGGGTGCTCGGCGGCGTGGCGGCCGACCCGGCGTGGCTGGCGGTCGCCCTGCGGCGCATCGCCCAGCGGCTCGGCCTGCCGGTCGAACCCGACCGCGACGCCGAGGACCGGCTGGTGACACATCTGCAAGAGCTTGACGACGATGATCGGGCGTTCTCCCTGGTGCCGCTGCGGCTCGCGCCGCAGTACCGCAGGTAGGCCCCGCCGGATGAAGGAGGACGTCATCGACACAGTGGACACCGCGGGCGGCGCGGAGTCGACCCTCCAGTGGTTACGGTCGCTGCTCGCCGAGTTGCTGAACGTGGAGATCGACGAGGTTGCCACCGACGAGCCCCTGGGCGAGCTGGGGATCGACTCCCTCACCGCCGCGCAGTTCTCCTTCGAGATCGAGGAGAGCACCGGCGTGACCGCGCCGCTGGAACGCTTCCTCGGCGACCACACGCTCAGGGACGTCGCGGGTGAGCTGGCCGCGCTGACCCGGGCGCGGACGGACGAGGAGGGGGTGAACGTCGCGTGACGAGCCGCTTGCGGGCCGCGGACATCATGGACCGCCGGGCCGAGGGTGCCAACCGTCTGACAATCGATGGCGAGGCGGAGGCGCTGCGTCGGGAGGCGGTCTCCCGCTTCGAGGGGTTCCTGCTGGACCGGGCGAACCCCGGTGCGCGCTTCCGCAACCGCGCCTGCCAGCCCCTGGACCATCGTCTCTTCCAGGAGGCCAGCGAGATAGGTCTTCTGCAGTTCGGCCTGCCGAAGGAGATCGGTGGCGCCGGGCGGGACAAGTTCGAGTGGGGCGTGGTGATCGCGGAGCTGGCCCGCATCTCACGAGACCCGGGCTTCCCGGTGCTGCTCGACATCACCGTCGAGAACACCGAGCTGATCCTGTCGAGCGGCCGAACGGAGCTGATCGACCGCTATGTCCCGGACCTCGTGGCCGGCCGACGCTTCGCGGTGCAGGGTGCCTACGAGAGCCGCGACCCGTACGACTACCAGACCACGGCCCGGTTCGAGGACGGGCAGTGGGTTCTCAACGGCGCGAAGCGGTTCCTCGCCGGCGCCGTCTTCGCGGACCTGTTCATCTGCTACGTACGCGACGAGGCGTCGAACGACATGCTCGCGTTCGCCGTCGAGCGCGACGACCCCGGCGTCACACCGGTGCGCCTGGAGACGATGGGCATGCGCACGATGGGCATGGGCCAGCTCGTGCTGCACGACGTCCGGCTGCCCGAGTGGCGGCTCGTCTGGCGCTCCGACGCGCTGAGCGAACTCAACACGTACGCCCGGAACCGACGCACGATGAGCGGCTGCGGAGTCCTGGGTGCGATCGAGGGGATTGTCGAGGCCTGCGTCGAGTCGCTCTCGGCCCGGCGGCGCAGCGGCCGGCGGGTGCTCGACTATCCCAACGTCGAGCGGTCGATCGGCGAGATGCGCATGCTGTTGGAGTCGGCGAGGTCCAGCCTCTACCGCGCCCTCGACGCGACCAGGGCCGCCCAGCGCGACCCGTACTTCGACGCGTTGGCCACGACCGCCAAGCACCAGGTCTCGGAGGCCGCGGTGCGGGTGGGTCAGCTGGTGATGAACCTCCAGGGCGGCGAGAGCTACATGAGCGCGTTCCCCTGGGAGCAGTACATGCGCGACGTCCTGGGGCTCATCGGTGGCCAGGGCTCGCAGGAGATGTTGCTCATCCAGCTCGGGCAGCGGTCGATCGTCGGGCTGGAAGGCCGCCGGCTCAAGCAGGACGTGGCCGAGCGCACCGTCACCCGGCTGGCCGACTCGTGGTGGGCGGTGTCCGCGCTGGAGGCCAGGGAGGGCGCGGCGACGCATCGGTCCGAGGTGTCCGCGGCCATCGACGATGTGCTGCTCGCGGCCGGTCTGACCGGCTCGGGCGATGCGGCGGACGACAAGCTCGCCGGGCTGGCGAGGCAGGCGACGGCCTTCCAGTCGTGCGCGACGGCGGTGCGGACCGGCCTGTTGGCGGCGCTGCTTCAGCCGCGCACCGTCGCGGAGGCGGCCGAACGGGTGGGCCTGGCACCGGACGGCGCGCGCGAGCTGCTGAGCGCGCTGACCGACACGCAGCTGGTGCAGCCGCTGCCGGGGGACAGCTACGTCGTCAACCCGGGTCTGGAACGGCTGCTCGTGGGCGGCCCCCGTACGGCCGCCTTCAAGGCCCGCCTGCGGCGCGCTGTCGACGGCGGCGCCGGCCTGCGCGCGGGGACCGCGGGCGGACCCGGCGTGCACGCCGCCGGCCGTGGCGACGACGCGGCGCTCCTGGCCGACGTTTTCGCCAACGAGCTGCTCGGACGGTTGGAGGGCCTGGAGGACCTTCTCGACCGACCGGAGCTGCGGATCGGCTGCGCCGCCGGAGACGGGGGGCGGTCGATGGACGCGCTGGCTCGTGAGTTGCCGGTTGCCCGGGTGCTGGCCATCGAGCCCGATGGCGTTCCGGCCGACGAGTTCGGGGAGACCCGGCACCCGTGGGGCCCGGCTCCGGAGGTGCGCGTCGGTGACCTCGACTCCTTCGCACCGGACGACGGGCTGTGCCTGGCCTGGGTTCCGGCCGTCGGGTGGTCGACCGCGCAACTCGAACGGCGCGTCGAGGCCGCGGCCCGCGCGCTCGTGCCGGGCGGTTGGCTGGTGATGACCCTTCCGTTGCCGCCGAAGCGCAAGCTCGGCACGGCGGTCCTGGGCTTGGAGTTGGCGTTGACGGGTTCCCAGCCGGTGGCGCAGGGCACTGTCGAGGAACTGTTGCGCCGGACGGGGCTGGGCCACATCCGGTGGTTCTGGCAGGATGCGAACCTCGGCCTCCAGCTCGTCGCGTCCCGCCGGGAGCGGTAGCCGGGAACGGCCACGGGTGGTCGGGGCACACAGCGCGGACGCCGACCCGCCGCGACCTGCTGCGCGGCGCTGCTCGCAGGTGCCGTGGTCAGCGCAAACGGCTCGCCTTCAACGTCCGGAACACCGCCGTCAGGAGCCGCGCGTGGTTCTCGGCGGTGAGCCGAGCCGGCCGGTCGAACGTCACGACGTGCTGGCTGGCGACCGTCTGGGGGCGGGTGAAGGCGAGCAGGCCGTCTCGCCCGTGGCGGACACCGACCCCCGACCCCTTGATCCCGCCCGCTGGCGCGTCGTGCGAGCCGTACGCCGCGGCGTAGCCCTCGTTGATGTTGACCAGGCCGGTGCGGAGGTCCCCGGCAAGCCGCCGGGCATGGCGGACGTCGCGGCTCCAGATGCTCGCCGTGAGCCCGTAGTCGGTGTCGTTGACCAGGTCGATCGCCTCCTGCTCGGTGCGGAAGGACCGCACCGACAGCACCGGACCGAAGGTCTCCTCCCTGTGAAGTTTCATGCCGCTCACCACTCCGGTCAGCACCGTCGGTTCGTAGAACAGCGGCCCCAGATCCGGTCTGGCCCGGCCACCGGTCAGGACCGTCGCGCCCCGCGACCGGGCGTCTTCGACATGGTCGATCACGCGGGCCAGTTGTCGTGGTGTGGTCAGCGAGCCCATGTCCACGTCGAAGTCGAACCCGGCGCCGAGGCGTAGCTGCCGCACCTGCGACACCAGTTCCGGCAGGAGACGGTCCATGAGTGGTTCGGCCACGAGGACCCGCTCGGTGGCCATGCACAGCTGCCCGGCGGACGTGAAGGCCGCCCGCAGCACGCCACGGACGGCGGCGGCGACGTCCGCGTCGGGCAGCACCACCATGGCGTTCTTTCCGCCGAGTTCGAGGGTGCAGGGTACGGGCTGATCGGCGGCGACCCGCCCCACCGCCCGGCCGGCGGTCGTGGATCCGGTGAAGCACACCGAGTCGGCGTGGGCGATCAGCGTCTCGCCCACCTCGGCGGGGTCGCCGGGCAGCACCTGCCACACGTCGGCCGGAAGCCCGGCCTGGACCAGGACCCGCCACGCCCAGCGGGTGCTGAGCGTCGTCTGGGTGTCCGGCTTGTGGACCACCGCGTTGCCGGCCAGCAACGCCGGCACCACGTCGGCGAGGCCCAGGGCCAGCGGGTAGTTCCAGGGGGTGATGACCGCGACGGTGCCCCGGGGTAGCCGCGCTTCCCGGGCCCGGGTGAACAGCGGGATCGCGCCGGAGCGCCGCCGGGGCGCGAGGAAGCGACCCGCGCGGCGGGCGTAATACAGGGTGATGGAGGCGGCGTCGAGCAGTTCCTCGAAGGCGTGCGCGCGAGCCTTCCCGGTCTCCACCTGGATGAGGTCCAGGACCTCCCGCTGCCGCCGGAACAACGCGTCGTGCAGGGCGATGAACGGGCGGGCTCGGGCCCGGTGGTCCAACCGCGCCCATGCCTGCTGAGCCGGCCGCGCGGCGTCGAAGGCGGCGCGGACGTCCGCCTTGTCGGCCAGCCCGACCTCCACAAGCGGTTCACCGGTGAACGGCGCCGACACGACTCGCCGAGCACCGAGCCGGGGACCGTCGGCGGCGATCCGACCCAGCTCGTCGACGGCTGCCGCCACCCGGGCGGGGTACCCGGTCGTCGTCTCAGTCATCGTCGTCGCCCGGGCCGGACGGCTCGGCGCGGTCCGTGGAGTGAGCCCTCAGGACATCATCGCGGGTGACGAGCCCGCCCGGTCCGGTACCGGGCACGCGGTGCAGCTCCACGCCGAGTTCTCGGGCCAACCGCCGGACCGCCGGAGAGGCCGCTGCCCGCGCCGTCGGCGGCGGCGCCGGCTGGCGGGTCGCACCGGTCCCCCGCTCCCGCCCGGCCCCACGCCGGGTGAGCAGCGACGCGTGCGGGTCCGGTCCGGAACCCACAAGCACGCCGCCGGTCGGCACCTGCCCCGCCGCGGGCGGTGACACCGAACGGTACGGCTCGGTCGGTTCGACAGCGTCGGACTCCTCCGACACCAACACGGTGACCAGCGGCGCGCCGACCGGGATCACCGCACCGGGTACGGCGTGCAGTTCGACGATCACCCCCCGGTACGGGCAGGGCAGCTCGACGACGGTCTTCTCCGTCTCGACCTCGACCACCGCCTGGTCGATGTCGACGCGGTCCCCCACCGCGAGACGCCACGCGATGATCTCGCCGGAGACCAGCCCTTCCCCGAGGTCGGGGAGGTGGAAGGTGCGCGGTACCCCGCCGGCGACCCCGGCCTGGCCGCTCACTGGTCCCGCCAGAGGGACGACACGGCGTCCAACACCCGGTCTACCGACGGGAGGTGGAAGCGCTCCAGTCGGGGAGGCGGGTAGGGGATGTCGAACCCGGTCACCCGCCGCACCGGAGCTTCCAGGTGGTGGAAGCACTCCTCGCAGATCCGGGCCACCACCTCCGCGCCGAACCCCGCGAACCCGGATGCCTCGTGCACGACGATCGCGCGTCCGGTCCGTCGTACCGACTCGTGGACGGTCTGCTCGTCGAACGGCACGAGCGACCTCAGGTCGATGACCTCCAGGTCGTACCCCTCCGCCGCGCCGAGTTCGGCCGCCGCCAGCGCGATCGGAACCGTCGGGCCGTACGCCACAAGCGTCGCGTGCGTCCCGGCGCGGCGGATCACCGCCCGGCCCACCGGCTCCACCTCGGTCGGCAACGCCACGTCGGCGACGCTCCAGTACAACCGCTTGGGCTCGAAGAACACCACCGGGTCGGCGCCACGGACAGCCGCGCGCAGCATGCCGTACGCGTCCTCGACGGTCCCCGGCGTGAGCACGTGCAGACCGGGTGTGTGCGCCGCGTACGCCTCGGAGGAGTCGCTGTGGTGCTCGACGCCGCCGATGCCCCCGCCGTACGGGACCCGGACCACGACCGGCAGTGATACCGCGCCCCGGGTCCGGTTGCGCATCTTCGCCAGGTGACTGGCCAACTGCTCGAACGCTGGATAGGCGAAGGCGTCGAACTGCATCTCCACGACCGGACGCAGTCCGTACATGGCCATGCCGATAGCCATGCCCAGGATCGCCGACTCGGCGACCGGGGTGTCGAAGCACCGCTGCTCGCCGAACCGTGCGGCCAGACCGTCGGTGACCCGGAAGACACCACCGAGCCTGCCGACGTCCTCCCCGAAGACCACCACGCGATCGTCGTGGGACATCTCGTCGTGCAGCGCCCTGTTCAGCGCCTTCGCCAGGGTCGTCCCCGGGGCGATCCCAGCGGTGCCGTCCGTGTCGTGCTGGGCCGGGGCCGTCATGACGTCTCCTCGGGCCCGGCGCTGGCGGCGATCTCGGCGGCCAGTTGCCGGGCCTGTCCGGCGAGTTGCTGGGTGGGAGCCGCGTACACGTGGGCGAACAGGTCGGCGGGGTCCGGGGCGGGACGACCTCGCACGCCCCGGCGGGTGCGGTCGGCGAACGACTCGGCGTCGGCGTCGATCCGCAGTTGCAGGTCGTCGTCGAGGACGCCGTGCCGGCGCAGGTGCGCGGCGAGCCGCCGGATCGGGTCGTGGCCGCGCCACCGCTCGACCTCCGCCGCGTCGCGGTACCGCGACGGATCGTCGGCGTTGGTGTGCGGGGCGATCCGGTACGTCACCGCCTCGATCAGGGTTGGCCCTCTCCCCCCGCGTGCCCGGTCCACCGCGGCGGTCACCGCCGAATGGACCGCGAGCAGGTCGTTGCCGTCCACCCGGACGCCGGGCATCCGGTAGCCGGCCGCCCGGTCCGCCAGCGAAGTGGCCCGGGTCTGCTTGGCGAACGGCACCGAGATGGCGTAGCCGTTGTTCTGCACCACGAACACCACCGGGGCGGCGCGCACCGCGGCGAGGTTGAGCGCCTCGTGGAAGTCACCCTCGCTGGTGGCCCCGTCGCCGCAGAGGGCCAGCGCGACGGTGTCGTCGCCGACGCAGCGCGCCGCCAGCGCGAGGCCCACCGCGTGCGGCGCCTGCGTCGCCAACGGCGTGCAGTGCGGCGCGGTGCGGCTGGCCATCGGGTCGTAGCCACAGTGCCAGTCCCCGGTGAGCAGGGTGAGCGTCTCGACGGGGTCCACTCCCCTGGTCACCACGGCCACCGAGTCGCGGTAGGTGGGGAAGAACCAGTCCGTCGCGCGGAGGGCAAGAACCACACCGACCTGGCACGCCTCCTGCCCGTACGAGGACGGGTACACCGACAGGGAGCCCTGTTTGGCGAGTGCGGTCGCCTGGATGTCGAAACGACGCCCGACGACCATGGCGCGGTACGCCGCCAGCGACGTGGCCAGGTCCACGGTCTCCGGCGCGCCCGCGGACCGGGCGGGCGGCTCGACGGGTGACCTCGGTGACCGAACGTCGTAGCTCGACCGGACGTGACCGGTCTGGTCCGTGGTGGCCATGCTCCACCTCCCTCGTGCGTAGGTGCTCGTTGTCGTCGTGGACTCCGGCGACCGTCGACGGGGCCGGCGCGAGGCGGTCAGGTCACTGCGGGGCGTCGGCCCGACGGGTTGTCGACGACGGACACGACCTGCTCCCGAGCGGCCCGGAAACACGCCTCGATCGAGGTGCCACGCCGGTAGTCGCCGGTCACCAGCAGACCGCCGGATCCGCCGAGAAGCTTGTCGATGCGCTCCAGCCGGTCCGGATGCCGCCGGCTGTAGGCGCAGAACGCCTGCTGCCATCGACGGCTCACCTGGTGGCGCAGCCGGGCCTGCGCGATGGCGGGGAAGTGCGGCGCGAGCTGGCTTTCGGCCCGGACCCGCAGCTCCTCCATGGAGGCCGAGACCAGGTTCCGCCGAGCTGGCCGGCCGCTGAAGGTGTACCGGACGATGTGCCGGTCGTCGCGGCCGTAGGCACCGGCGTTGCTGACCTCGCTGCCGGGAGGGAAGAAGATCGCGCGGGCGGCCACGTCGAACACCGGCCGGTCGTACTCGGCGATCACCACGGCGGCCGGGAAGTACCGGATCTGGTCCAGCTCGGCGGCGACCTCGGGGTGGCACGGCCGCAGCAGCGCGGCGCTCGCGCTGGCGGGCACGGCGAGGACGGTCAGGTCCGCCAGGTACGTCTCGGAGCTGCCGGACCGCGCCCGCACGCGCACGCCGGTGGTGCGGGAGCCGTCACCGAGCAACTCCTCGACCCGGGTCCCCAGCTGGACCGACACCGTCGCGGCGAACTCGCCGAACACCGGCTCGAACCCCTCGGTCAGCTGCTCGAACCGGTCGAGCAGCATGCCGAGGTTGGCGCTGAAGTCGGCCAGGTGCAGCTCGTCGGGTTCGGCACCGTTCATCCGGACCGTCATCGGTCGGACCAGCGCGTTCTGCAGGTACCGGCCGAAGTAGCCGTCGATGGCCGGATCGCCGTGTGCCCGGCTGAGTTGCCGAAATCGGGGGCTGCCCAGGAACCGGTCCTGGTCGTCACCGCGTACCCATCGGGTCATCCGCCAGAAGCGGACGACATCCCGGGGCGGGGTGCGCCGGAGGAAGCCGGCTATGCCGGCAGCTCGGGACTGCCCGTCCACGGTACGCAGCCGCCCGTCCTCCACCCGGGACGAGTTGATCCCGAAGTGCTCGAAGGGCCCGCCGCCCAACTCCTGCACGAAGGAGCGGAACTCGGTGTAGCGGGTGCCGATGTTCTTGCCACCGAGGGTCACGTTGCGGTCGCCCAACTTCTCGCCGGACGAGCGTCCACCCAGGCTGTTCTGCTCGTCCAGCACTGTCACCTGCACTCCGCGCCGGCGCAGGTACCAGGCGGCGGCGATACCCGACCACCCACCGCCCACCACGATCGCGGTCGCGGGGCGCGCCGGCGGCAGTCCAGCCGGGGTGCCCCTCCGGCTCGTCTCAGCAGTCACGATCCATCCCATCGGTGGTGTCGGAAGGACATGTCGAAGCGGCCCGAGCCATCCAGTCGTCGACCCGGGTGGCCAGCGCCTCCGGCCGTTTCGCCCAGCGGAAGTGGTCGAGCGCCCCGCCGGCGGCGGACGCACCGTAGTGCCAGCGCTCGACGGGGGCATGGGGCATCGCGGCGGTCAGGTACCGCACCGCGCGGGGCGGGGCGAGTCGATCGTTGTCGACCGACACCAGCAGGACCGGGGACCGGCAGGTGAACGCCCGGCCTCCGCCCCCGCCGGTCAGGTCCCCGGAGCGGACCTGGGCCGCCCAGTCGCCCAGCACGCCGATCGGCTGGCGTCCGCCGAAGCGCAGGCGGTCGCCGGGCCAGTATCCGACGACCCGGGCGAGGGCCACGAACAGCTGGCTGCACAGCAGGTTCAGCAGACCTCGGCGGACGCCGAAGGAGCGGAACCAGACCGAGCCGCAGGCCACCAGCGCGACGCCCGCCACGTCGACGCCGGGTCGCGACGCGTACCGCAGGGCGAGGTGACCGCCGAGGCTGTGCCCGAGCAGCACCAGCGGCCGGGACGGGTACGCCTCCCGCAGGTGCCGGGCTGTCGCCCGGATGTCCTGGTCGACGAGGTCGTCGTACCGAAGATCGACGCCTCGCCTGATCCGCAGTGGGCTCGCGCCCTGACCGGGCAGGTCGACGACCGCCACCAGATGCCCCCGCCGGCACAGTGCCGCGGCCAACGCCCGGTAGAACCGCGCCGGCACGCCCATCGCGGGCAACACCGTCACGAGTGCCAGTGGTGGCCGCTCCGGCACCGCGGCGAGCACCGTCACGTCCCGACCGACGGGCGTCGCGACCACGAATTCGGAAAAGATCTCCATGCCTCACAGTTCTCGAGGTTCGCTCGCCCGGTCGGGAAGACGCGTCCGACGAAGGTCGCTGCGGCACTTACTTCATCAGCCGGGGGAACTCGGCGTCGTGCTCCTTGATGTAGACCGTCTGCGGCGTGACGGCGAACCTGTTCTCGTTGTCGAAGTTGTCCGACACCTCGGTGAGGTGCGCCATGATCTGCTCACCGTTGGTGTTCAGGGTGTGCCGCAGGTAGTCGGTCTGGAGATTGCCGTGCCACAGCACGCCCAGCTTGTTGACCAGGTAGCGGTCCGCCTCCTCCTCGACCACCCCCGCCTCGACGTGCTCGCGCAGCACGCCGAGCGCCCGCTCGTGGTCCGGCAGGTCGGCGAACTGGTCGAGAAGGTCCTTCGTGAGTTCCTTGTACCGGGGGAACATCACCATGATCCGGTCGAGGACTCCGCCGCGCCCGATGGACTGCATGGTCTCGGTCGACACGCCCCGCTCGTCGATGTTGCGTTGCCAGTCGTCGACCTTGTCCGGGTTGATCGACACCAGGTCCTTCACGTTGCCGCGCGCGGCGCAACCGACAGCGATGATGTCCTGCCGCGCGCAGTGCGCCGTCTGGTACTGGCTGCGCACCGGGCTCTTGGAGTAGGTCTCGGCGAGCGTGTTGTGGTAACCCTGCGAGAGCAGGTAGTCGTACAGGTGCTCCCGCATCGCCATCAACTGCCAGGCGGTGCCCGGCTGCTCGACCCGCCCGTCCATGATCAGCTTGTGCAGCGGCCGATAGGGCAGGTAGATGGTGGAGAACGCGTCGATCTCCGACGGGGAGTACGTCGACACCAGCTCCGTCAGCTCGTCGACGAATCCGTCGAGTGTCTGGCCGGGCAGGTCGTACATGATGTCCACACACGACTCGGCGTCGAAGTTGAGCGTCCGCATCTGGTCGAAGACCGAGTCGACGTCCTCGCGGGTGTCCAGCCGACCGATCTTGCGGTGGATCGTCGGGTTGAGCGTCTCGATACCGAAGGTGATCCGGTTCCAGCCGTGACCCTGCAGCAGCTGCATCATCCCCGGTCGTCGTAGTGTCCGGGGCTCTCCGGTGAACGACTTCTCGATGGTGTCGTAGCCCGGCACGACCTTGCGCAGGTGGGTCGAGAGCCGGTCCACCGCGCCGAGCGGCAACGTGGACGGACTTCCACCACCGACGTAGATCGCGCTGAACGTGCGCGCCTGGACGTACGGCTGACGCATGTACCAGTCGATCTCTTTGATCAGGTAGTCCGTGTACCGCTCGAGACGATCCTCGTCCTGCTTGGGGTAGTGGTAGCGGTTGAAGTTGCAGTAGTGGCAGAAGGACTTGCAGTACGGCACATGGATGTACAACATGAGCTCGTCGTTGAGATTGCCGCCGGGATCGGCGAGGCTGGCGATGTTGGCGTCGACCTCTCCGGGCTCGACCTGGTGCCAGTCCATCGTGGCGAAGTTCGGCATGACATAGTGCGAGGCCGTCACGATCCCGGGAAACGGCAACGGCCGGGTGGCGTGCTCGCCGGTGTAGAGGCTGGGTGCGGCTGGCTTGACTTCCATCTCTGCTCCCTCGGTCGTGCGTGTCGTGCCGTGCACATCCCGGCCGGCATCCGTTACGGACAGTCCGTGCCCTGCACCAGGTGTGCGCAGCCCTTCCAGTTGATGACTCCGGCACCCCAGGTCAGACCCGCGCCGAAGGCGGCCAGCCCGACCCGGGCCCCGGCCGTCAACAGCCCCTCCCGCTGAGCTTCGGCGAGAGCGAGCGGGATCGAGGCCGCCGAGGTGTTGCCGAAGCGGTCGAGGTACATGGCGACCCGATCCGCCGGGTAGCCGAGCCGCCGGGCGACGGCTCGGACGATCCGGGCGTTGGCCTGGTGACTGACCAGCACGTCGAGGTCGTCCACGGCAAGTTCGCAGGCGTAGCAGCTCGCCTTGACCTCGTTGACCATCGCTTCCACGGCGAACTCGTAGACCTCGCCGCCCTGCATGCGCACCACCTGGTCGTCCCGGTCGACGTACAGGAGGTCCCCGTGCTCTCCGGCGGACCCGAAGGAGAGGTACTGCGGGCACCGGGCCCGCCGGGTCCCCCGGGTCGCCCGGACGACGACCGCCGCCGCGGCGTCGCCGAACAGCACGGCGGTCGATCGGTCCTCCTCGTCGGTGAGGCGGGACATCGCGTCCGCTCCGATCACGAGAACGCAGTCGGCCTGGTCCGTCTCGATCCGGCCGATCGCGTAGTCGAGGGCGTAGAGGAAGCCGGTGCATGCTCCGTTGAGGTCCACCGCGCCCGGTGCGCCGGTCCCCAACAGGTGCGCCACCCCGGGGGCAAGCCCCGGTGAGATGCGGTCGGCGGTCGAGGTCGCGGCGACGACGAAGTCGACATCGGCCGGCGTGGCCGCGGCGTCCTCCAGCGCCCTGGCGCCCGCCTCGGCGGCCAGGGTGCCGAGCCGTTCGCCGTCGCCGAGCCGGTATCGCCTGCCGACACCGGTCCGAGTGGTGATCCACTCGTTGCTGACCCCGAGGTGGGCGAACCGGTCGTTGTCGACCACCGTGGCCGGTAGGGCGGCGCCCGCTCCGGCGACGACGGCGGTCACGAGCCCAGCTCCGGCCCGGGGGTTTCCTCCGGACTGAGCACGAATCGGGAGCGTGTGACGACCTGCCCCTTCTGTTCGGCCCAGACGGTCACGGCCTGGCCGCTGCCGTCGGTGTCCCACCCGGCGACCCGGCAGGACAGGGCGGCGTCGAGTTCCGCGAACGACACGAAGTCCATCGACGCCGCATCCGTGCGCAGCGAGCCGGCGTCGACGTCGGCGTGCACGACCATGGCGGCGACGGCGAGCTGGCGCGACGCCTCGGCGATCAGCATGCCCGGATAGTGGTCGAGCCGGCGGTCGAAGAAGGCGGGATGCCGCAGCGGCAACACGTCGGCGGACGCGTCCTGCGGTGGTCCGGACGGGGTGGTGATCAGCACGTTGCCGGGAAAGCGCCGGCCGACGACGGCACCGGGAGCCGCCATCGCGAGCAACTCGGGCCGCGCCTTGAGGACCCGCTCGGCACTGCCGCTGCGCAGCTCCGCATACCCGTCGTGGGCGAGAAAGGCCACCGAGCCGGTCATCGTCGCGGCGGGTCGCCCGTCGATCCAGGCTCGTACCGGCCCGTCGATCGCGTACACCGCGCCGCGCCGGTTGCGGCGTACCCGGTCGACCGGTACGGCGATCACGATCTCGGCCGTGTCCTCCCCCACGATGGTCGCCTGGGTCGACTCCACCCGGACGTCGACCGAGCGGAGGACGAACTGGCTGTCCAGCGGCACCTCGAGGAGCGCGTGCGCGATCACCTCGACGCCCTGCCGCAGCACCTCGGCGATCAGCAGGGTGTCGTGGTGGCGACCGGGCGTGTCGTTGTACAACCGGTGCAGCCTCGGTAGTTGGCCCACGGCCACCAGCCGCTCCCCGTCCCGGGCGACGCCGGTGACGAAGACCCCTTCGGTGGTCTGCCGATGCGCGAACCGCCGTGGGACGGTCGAGTCGGTGGTGAGTCCGAGCGCGCTGGGCACCGGCGGCTGCGTCACGGCCGTCGGCTGCGCTGTCGAGTCGATGTCGATGGCCATTCAGCTCGCCGCCCTCAACAACAGGGCCACGTTGTGGCCGCCGAACCCGAACGAGGTGGAGAGGCCGACGGACCCGCCCTCGCGGACCGGCAGCGACGCGGCCCGCACGACGTGGGTGAGTGGTCCGAGGCGCTCGTCGGGCTCGGTCAGCCCGTGTGTCGGCGGAACCGTCCGGTGCCGCAGCGCCTGCAGCGTCGCGACGGCCTCGACCGCGCCCGCGGCACCGAGCAGGTGTCCCAGATAGGACTTGCTGGACGAGATCGGGGTGCTGGTCAGCGCCTCGCCCAACGCGGTGCGGAGGGCTCTGGTCTCGGCCTGGTCGTTGAGCACCGTTCCGGTGCCGTGCGCGTTGATGTAGTCGATGTCGGCCGCCAGAAGCTGGGCGTCGGCCAGCGCGAGGGAGACCGCCTTCGCGGCGAGCGACGCGTTCGGTTCGGGAGCGGTCAGGTGGTAGGCGTCGGTCGTGGCGCCGTATCCCAGCACCTCGCCGACGATCACCGCGCCTCGACGCTCGGCGGCGTCGGCACTCTCCAGCACCAGGACGGCCGCTCCCTCGCCGAGGAGGAAGCCGTCGCGCTTCTGGTCGAACGGCACCGAGCGGCCGGTGGGCGAGAGCGCGCCAGCCGAGCGGAAGATGGCCTCCGTGAACGGGGTCAGGGCGGCCTCGGCCCCGCCGACCACTACCGCGTCGGCTTCTCCGGTCCGGATCGCCCGCAGCCCGGCCCCGATCGCCTGCGCACCGCCGGAGCACGCCGCGACGATGGACGAGGCCTCGCCACGGAACTGGTAGCGGATTGCCAACTGGGCCGCGGCCGCGTTCGCCATCAACATCGGCACGGACAACGGCGACACGTACTCCGGGCCGTCGCGGCGCAACGTCTCCAGCTGCGACTCGATCGTCGCGATGCCCCCGATCGCCGATCCGATCACGCAGCCCACCCGCTCCGCCGGGTACGGCGGCTGATCACCCCACCCGGCCTGGTCGAGTGCCTCGTGCGCGGCGGCGATGGCGAACTGGCAGAACCGGTCGGTGCGGTGCGCCTCCCGCCGGGTGAGCACCCCGCGCCAGTCGAACGAGTCGCACCTGCCGACCCCGTCGGCAAGGCCGGAGTCTCCCGCGACGGCACGCTCGTGCAGCGCCTGGGCTCCCACACCCAGGGCGCTGATCACCCCCATGCCGGTCACCACGACCCGTCCGGTCATGAGCAGCCCGCCCGCTCGTAGATCACCTGGAGGGCGTCGGCGAGTGACTTGACCTCGGCGAAGTCGTTGGGGCGGACCTGGATGCCGAGTTCCTTGCGGACACCCTGGCTCAACTCGACCACGTCCAGTGAGTCGAGCCCCATCTCTTCCAGCGTGGCGCCGGTACTGATGCCGGCCGCGTCCGCGCCCATGGCCTCCACCTGCTCGCGTACGAACTCCTCGATCTCCACCTGGCTGTGCTGAGAATTCTGGGACATATCGCCCTCCAGGGATGTCGGTCTACACGTGCCCCTCACGACCGGGGCGAGGCTCAGGAGATCTGGAACGCGGCGGCCGAGAGCCCTCCGTCCACGGCCAGCGTCGCGCCGGTGACGTATCCGGCCGCCGTCGACGCGAGAAAGCACACGCAGGCGGCCACCTCGTCCGGACTGGCGGCTCGCCGCATCGGCACGTGGCGGCGCACCGACTGGTCGAGGTGCGCCACGTCGTGCGTCATGTCGGTACGTGCCAGCCCGGGGGCGACCGCGTTGACGGTGACGCCCTTTCTCGCCACCTCCACCGCGACCGACCTGGTCAGCGCGCCCAGACCCGCCTTCGCCGCGGCGTAGTTGCCCACGCCGGGAATCGAATGGGCGCCGAGCACCGACGCGACGTTGATGATCCGCCCGAATCTGGCCCTGATCATGCTTGGCAGAGCACGCCGGATTGTGTGAAAGGAGCCGGTGAGGTTGGTGGAGAGCACTGTTCGCCACTGCTCGTCATCGAGGGTGGCCAACAATCCGTCGGCGCGGACACCGGCGTTGTTGACGAGCACGCTGACCGCGCCAAACTCGTCTTCGAGCGCATTGAAAACTGCGTCCACGGATTGGGCGTCGGACACGTCGGCACCCACCACGACCGCGCGGCCGCCCGCGTCGATGATCGCGTCAGCGGCGGCCCGCGCCGCCGCCTCGTCGGACCGAAAGTTGATCCCCAGCGGCATTCCACCCCGGGCCAGCGCCTGAGCGACCGCCAGCCCGATCCCGCGCGAAGCACCGGTGACCAGAGCACATCCGGTGGTCGGCAGTCCGAATTCAAGGCTGCGCGTGGTGGACGTCTGATTTCGATCAAGACCGGTGCTGGACAGCGCGACACTCACCCGCGAACCCCCCGTTGTATCCATGGTGCACGGACCGCACGGACGGCCACCATCCCGGCCTGACGGAGATGGTCGAGGCTGCCACACGGACCTCGTTAACATATAGAACGACGACGATTCAATCAAGGATCTTGATAATTGTCGTGTCTGTTTATTTTCTGTAACACATGTTTCGTTCGACGTCCGCGATGAGCTACTGCAAGATCATTCAGCCGGCGGCAGATCCGCAGCCGTTATCGGCCAGTGGGGTTGCGGACTGGCCGTCGTTGCCGGAAAGGTGGACACAGTGAGCCGATACGACACCATCGATGCCCTGCTCGAACGCACCGGTCAGCAGCTCGGCACCACCGGATGGCACCTCATCGACCAGGCCCGGATCAACGCGTTCGCCGACGCGACCGGCGATCAACAGTGGATCCACGTCGACGAGAAGCGGGCGGCGGCGGAGAGTCCGTTCGGGACCACTATCGCGCACGGCATGCTCACGCTCTCGCTCTGCGCCACCTTCCTGTCCGAGCTGGTCGAGGTCGACGGCGTCCGCCTGGTCATCAACGCCGGCCTGAACAAGGTGCGCATGCGCGCCCCGGTCCCGGTCGGCGCACGGGTGCGCGGCGTCGCGACCCTCCTGGAGGCCCGCCGGATGGCCGCCGCGTGCCGGGTCGTGGTGCAGATGCGGGTGGAGATCGAGGGCGAGACCAAACCGGCCTGTGTCGCCGACTGGGTCCTCGTCTTCAATGAGTGACCGTCACATCACCGCGCCCTGCGTCTCCCGCACGATCCACGGACCGGTCGCCGTGCTCACGATGGACCGCCCGGACACCGGCAACGTGCTCGACGCCGAGATGCTCGGCGACCTGCTGCGGCACACCACCGCACTGGCGGACGACCCGGCGGTCCGCGCGGTCGTGCTGACCGGCACGGGAAAGGCGTTCTCACTCGGCGGTGACCTGGCGGACTTCGAGCGGGCACTGTCCGGTCAGGTGGGCGACCCAGGCGCGTACAGCCGCCCCCTGACCGAGGCGCTCGGCACCCTCGTCCGCACCCTGCGCGAGATGCGCGCCTGCGTGATCGCGGCGGTCAACGGGCAGGCGGCGGGCGCCGGGTTCGCCCTGGCGTTGGCCTGTGACATGCGCATCGCCTCGGAGCGGGCCGTGTTGCACTTCGCCTACGGAGCGCTGGGCGCGTCGACGGACGGGGGGATGAGTTGGTTCCTGCCCCGTGTCGTCGGGCCGGCACGGGCGCTTGCGCTCCTGCTCGAACAACCGATCATGCGGGCACCCCGGGCTCTGCGGGAGGGCCTGGTCGACGAGGTCGTGCCGGCCACCGACCTGCTGGATCGGGCCCTGCGGACCGCCGGCCACCTGGCGGCGAGCGCACCGCACGCCGTCGCCGCCGCGAAGCGGCTCGTCGACGCCAGCCACCGCAACACGCTGGACGAGCACCTGACGATGGAGCACGACCTGTTCGCCGACGGGCTGCGAACCCGGGACATGCGGCGGGGCCTGGCCGCCCACCGACAGGGCGACGTGCCGGCCTTCGAAGGCGACTGACCCCGGTACGCAGACCGACCTACCGCGCTTCGGGGATGCTCTCCGCCCCCGGCACGGCATCCGCGCCGGGCCGTCCCGGCGTGCGCCGCATCTTCCGCAGCCTCCTGGCGTTGGACCGCCGAGACCACCTCAAGGAGGGTAACCAGTGGCTCGGTGTCCACGCCGTAGTGCACCAGCAGGCCCACCTGCCCGAAGATCAGACCGGCCTCGGCTCTGCTCAGGTCGTCCCGCGGGACGGTCGGAATCGGCCCGTACCCGGCACCGCGCGGACCCACGCTTCGGACAGCTGATGGACAAGGTCCCCACCATCGGAGAGGATCTATCCCGTGAATACCCGGTCCACCGGCGTCGCAGCAACCGCCGAGAACACGAGCCCCGAACAGACGTCCGACGACCGGACGCCGAGCCGATGGGATCGATGGCGGTGGATCCGCCCCGAGTGGACCCTGGCAGCACTGGGCAGCCTGCTGCTGTCGGTGGTGTTGACGTGGCCGACGCTGCGGCATCCGGCGAGCACGATCCCCAACGACCTCGGCGACCCGACGTTGCAGGCGTGGCAGGTCGCCTGGTCGGGGCACGCTCTGCTCACCAGTCCGGCCGACCTCTGGCACTCGAACACGTTCTTCCCCGAGAAATACACGTACGCCTACAGCGACACCCTGCTCGGGTACGCCCCGATCGGGATGCTCGGTTCCGGCTTCGAGGCGGCCGTGATCCGGTACAACGTGCTCTACGTGCTGCTGCACGCGCTCGCGGCCTTCGGGGCGTACGTGCTGGCGCGGCAGCTCGGCGCGAACCGGTGGGGCGGGGCGGTCGCCGGGATCGCGTGGGCGTTCGCGCCCTGGCGGCTGGCCCACGCCGGGCATCTCAACATCCTGTCCAGCGGGGGCATCGCGCTGTGCCTGGCGATGCTGGCCCGTGGGCACGGCTGGTCGCTACGCCACGGTTACCGGCCGGAGCGACGGCGGCCCGGCTGGGCGTTGGCCGGGTGGCTCGTCGCCGCCTGGCAGGTCACGCTCGGCTTCGGCATCGGGTTACCACTTGTGTATTTCCTGCTGGGCGCGGTGTTGGTGGCGGCCGGCTGCTACGGCTGGTCCTGGTGGCGCAAGCGGGAGCGCCCGCCGTTCGGTCGGCGGTTGCTGTTCGCGGATCTGACCGGCGGCGCCGTGTTCGGCGCGGCGACAGTGCTGCTCGGGCTGGTCTACCTGCGTGTTGTCGACCTCAACCCGCAGGCCGAACGGGGGCCGGAGTGGACGAAGATGTTCTCCCCCCCACTTATCGGTTTCGTGACCGCGCCGGGCGACTCGTGGTTGTGGGGTGAGCGGCACGCCGCCGCGCGCGAACAGCTGTCCTGGCCGCCGGAGATGGCGCTGCTGCCGGGGATAACGCTTATCGCGCTGGCCGCGGCGGGCCTGTTCGTCTCGATGTACCCGGTGCGGCACCGGGTCGCACTGGGTCTCGGCGTGCTCGGCACCGTGCTGTTGGGCCTGGGCGCGACCCTCGGCGGTGACGGGGACCCGGGCTATCTGACCCTGTCCACCCTCCTGCCGGGCTGGGACGCCCTGCGCACACCGGGCCGGATGATGCACTGGACCAGCCTGTTGCTGGCGCTGCTGGCCGCCGGAGCGGTGACGGCGCTGGCCGAGTCCTCGGTCCAGACCTCGGCCCGCCGCTGGACGCGGGTCCTCATGCCGCTGGTCCTGCTGGTGCCGCTGGCCCTGGTCACCCTGGAGGGCGTCAACCGGACACCTCACCCGACGGTGACTCCGCCACCGGCCGCGATGCGGGCCGCGAAGGACCCGATCCTGGTGCTGCCCGCGGGCGGTGTGGGCGATCTGACGTACATGTTGTGGACGACCGACGGGTTCCCCCGGGTGACCAACGGACTGGCCGGGTTCGAGCCGGTCAGCCAGGCGCAGACCCGGATCGCGGTGGCGTCGTTCCCCGACGCGGGCAGCGTGGCGTACCTGCGTGGGATCGGCGTGCGGTCGGTGCTGGCCGTGCCGGACCGCACGGCGGGGACGCCATGGGACGGCATCGCGGCCCGGCCCATCGACGGGCTGGGCATCACTCGGGAGGATCTCGATGGCACGCTGCTCTACCGCCTCTGACCGGTTGTGCGCCGCGGGCGGCGGCGGCGGATGCCCGGGCACGGGCGGGGCGGGGTGAGCAGGATGCGGTTGTCCATCGTGGTGCCCTGCTTCAACGAGGAATCGTCGGTGGAGCGGTTGCACGAGACCGTCACGGCCACGCTCGCCGAGCTGTCGGACCTGGACGTCGAGGTGGTGTACGTCGACGATGGCAGCGAGGACGGCACCCTCGAGGCGCTGCGCCGGCTCGCCGCCGCCGACCCCGCGGTCTGCTACACGTCGCTGAGCCGCAACTTCGGCAAGGAGGCGGCGATGCTCGCCGGCCTGCAGCGGGCCACCGGCGACGCGGTCGTCATCATGGACGCCGACCTGCAACACCCGCCACGGTTGCTGCCCGAGATGGTGGCACTGTACCGCCAGGGCTTCGACCAGGTGATCGCCCGCCGGGACCGGCGGGGTGACCGGTTCGTGCGCATGGTGGCCTCGCGGTCCTTCTACCGGATGATCAACTGGTGGATCGACGTACGCCTGCAGGACGGGGCAGGCGACTTCCGGCTGCTGTCCCGGCTGGCCGTGGACGCGATACTGGCGATGCCGGAATACAACAGGTTCTCCAAGGGACTGTTCTCCTGGATCGGCTTCCGCACGGTGGTGGTGGCCCACCGCAACGAGAGCCGGCAGACGGGGCACAGCAGGTGGACGTTCGGCAAGCTGTTCAACTACGCGTTCGACGGCCTGCTGTCGTTCAACAACCGGCCCCTGCGTCTGGCGATCTACGGCGGCCTGTTCCTCACGCTCATCGCGATCGCCTACATGGCCTGGGTGGTGGCGGACGCCATCGAGAAGGGCATCGACGTTCCCGGGTACACCACCATCATCGTCAGCGTGATCGGGCTCGGCGGCATCCAGATGACCATCCTGGGCGTGATCGGGGAATACATCGGCCGGATCTACTACGAGACGAAGCGCCGACCGCACTATCTGGTGCAGGAGACCGAGCGCCTGGTCACCGAGACCGGCGAGGCGTCACGGGTGCCGCCCCAGCCCGCGGCGCGGTCGACCGATCGGGGCCAGCAGGCGGTGCCGGCCCGGGAGGAGCGGTTCCGCCGGCCCTACCAGCCGCCGGCCGCCGGAGAGGCCACGACCGGCGACGCCAGCTGAGCCCTTCGACGCCAGCCGACTGACCGTGCCGGCCGACTGACCGTGCCGGCCGGCTCGACGAGGGCACCCCGATCGGCGCGGGTCGTGCGAGACTCGTGCCGGCGCGACGGATCCGGGGAGGGCAGCGGGTGGCTGATGACGGGCCGACGCCGGTCCACCTGTCGAAGCTGCTGGACGGCCTCGCCGAGAACCCGGCGCTGCCGATCGAGTTGGTCCGCCGGCTGGTGCGCCACCGACGCGGCTCCGGTCACGTGGCCATGCGCGCCGACCTGACCCCGGACCTGATCGAGGAGATCCTCGCCTCGGGCTATCACTGGCTGCTGCACTCGCTCGCACTCAACCGCCAACTGCCGCACGCCGTCCGGATGCGGCTGGCGGCGCACGCCGACCCGGCAGTCCGCGCTGCCCTGGTCGTCGGCGCCCGGGACGCGCCCCGCGAGTTGCACGAACGGCTGATCGACGATCCGGAGCCGCGGGTACGGGAATACCTCGCGCAACGCGACGACGTGCCGGCCGATCTGCTCGCCCGACTCGCCACTGATCCTGAGCCGCAGGTCCGGGCCACGCTCGCACGGTGGTGGACGCGGGCACCCGAGGCGGTCCGGCGAGTCCTGCTCACCGACCCCGTCGACAGCGTTCGCGCGGCTGCCTGCTCGACCTACCACGCGCGGCTACCGCACCCGGTGCCGCCGCCCGACCTCGTGGCGGGCCTGCTCGCCGATCCGGTCACCCGCACCGGTGCCGTACGCCACGCGGTCCTGACCCCGGACCTGGCCGCCCGGCTGGCCGGCGACCCGGACTACCAGGTCCGCCGGCAGGTGGCCGAGCACCCGCAGCTACCCCCACCGGTACGGGACCTGCTCGCCGAGGATCCCAGCGCGAACGTGCGCGTGGGCGTCTTCCGGCGCCCGGACACGCCCGAGCCGACGCGCCACCGCATCTATGCGGGCATCCAGCAGGGCGAGCGGCCGCTGACCGACTTCCTTGGCGACGACCTCGACGACGATGCGCTGGTGCAGCAGGTCGAAGACCACCTGGCCGTCTCCGAGCTGCGACACCTGCGGCTCGACTGGGTCACCGCGAACCCGCTGCCCCACCTGTCCTCGCCGTACATCTGCTTCCGGCGATCCGCGGCACGCAGCCCGGCGCTGCCGGCGGACGCGGTCCTCCGACTGCTCGACGACGACGACAATGGCGTCTGTACGACAATGGCCAGGCACGCCCCGCATCTGGTCGACCCCACCACGGCCGAGCGCATCGACAGTGGCTTCCGGCCGGACAAGAAGACGGACTGGCGTCCCGCCGACGTCCTGCCGCTCCCGGCATCGACCCTGCGCCGGCTCGCCACCGACCCGGATCCCCGCATGCGGTGCCTGGCCCCCCGAGATCCGGACCTGCCCGTCGAGTTGACCGAACGCCTGGCCGCCGACCCCGACAGCACGGTCCGCCAGGCCGTCGCCGGGCATCCGCGGCTACCGGCCCACGCGCGCCGTGCCCTCCTAGCGGATCCGAGCGAGTGGGTGGCGCGGACGACCGCTGCGGCACCGACGCTGCCCGTGGCGGAGATGGAGCGACTGCTCACCCTCGCTGGCCTCTGACCGACCCGCGCCCCGACCAGTGCCACCCCCAGACGTCGCCTCTCCGAGCCGCGCTGGCGGGCACCATCAAGACCCACGTCGCCCACATCTCCCTGAAGCTCGGAAACGTCACCCGCGTACGCATCGCCGCCTGGGCCTTGGGAATCCGGCCTCGTGGCACGCCCCTGACGGCCGGGTCGGGGTGCGGGCGGCGCGGTCAGCCGTCCGGGGTGAAGAGCCCCTGGATGCCGACGACGATCGCGATGAGACCGAAGATCGCGAGCAACAGGCGGACCCCCGTCGCTCCGGCCGCCTGCTCGTCACGTGGCGCCGGCCGTCCGGTCAGCCGCCCCCACAGCAGGGCGAGCCCGACGCCGATCCCCACCACCTCGAAGTGGAACACCCGGGGTCCGGACACCAGGTGAACGATGAGGTAGTAGCCGCCGGTCACGAGCGCCACGAGGCCGACCACCCACGCGATCGGGGCGGCCCGACCGGCGAGGCGGCCCAGGTCGTCGCCGACCCGCGGCAGCAGCCGGAGGACAGCGACGGCGAGCAGGAAGCCGCCGACGATGTTGGCGAGGTCGAGCAGCAAAGCCATGATCACGATAGGTCTCCGTCGATCGAGGGATCAGCGGGTGGGAGCGTACCCACGGACTCGGGCCGTTGAAACGATCCGGACCGCGGGGCCAGCGCGAAGCCCGCGAACTCCGGGCCGACCCTCGACCGGCAGCGTCGCGCCGGGGTGTCCCTATGGGTTCGTCAGCGGACGTGGAAGGGCTTCGGCCCAGGCGATGACGTGGTCGACGGCGTCGCGGGTGAGGCCGGTCGCCGGGTCGGCGGTGATCAGCAGTGTGGGGCTGATCCGTGTCGCGGCCCAGCGGTGCGCCTGGGGCGGGTGGAGGTCGTCGATCCAGGCCAGGGGCCGTTGCTGGGCGTAGGCGGCGATGCGCGGGATCTTCTCGGCGGGGTCGAACGGCGGGGGTGGCATGGTGACCACGGGCAGGGGGGCGATGTGCAGCAGCGGAGCGAGGAGCTGGTTGGCCTCGTCGTTCCAGCTCGTGGCCCAGGCGATGTCCAGGACGGTGCTCGCTTCGGTGATCCAGGCGCCGTGTGCGGGATTGACCCGGACGGCTTCCTCACCCGGGAACAGGGCGTGTGCGCTGTAGCCGACCGGTGGGTGCGGCGTGCCGTACGGGCTGAGGACACCGTCGATGTCGAGCAGGAGCACGGGTCGGGTCATGGGCGGATTCTGCCAGAGTCGGTCCGCCGGCACCTCGCCTCGACTGGCGTCGAGTGGCACTACCGGGCAAATATTTTACCTAAGCTTTACGCATTGACCAGCGTCTTTGTAATCTGAGCGAAATAACCGGCATCGAACCAATGCGACCCGGCCCTGCGTCACTTAGGCTGCCTGGTGACACATCGACGGACCGCACCCCCGCCGTGCCGGCCCCGCGACCTCGCACACCACCTACCGCCGGTCCACGCAACGGCCGACGCCGATTGGAGCATTCGATGACCTGGCGTCCCACCATTGCCGCACTCGCGGGGCTGTGCCTCGCGGTCGGCTCCGCACCGTTCGTCAGCGGTGCCGCCGCCGCGCCCTCGACACCCGTGGACACCGCTCATGTTAGCGCTCACGCCGCGCTCGCCGGTCCGCCCGGCGCACCGTCCGGGGTCTGCCCGGCGGGGGTCGAATACGGCTCACCGCTGCCGGCGAGTTCCCTGTCGGCCGCCCGGATCCAGGGCGGATTCTCGTTCCTCGAAGGGCCGGTCTGGGTTGCCGACGGCGGCTACCTGCTGATGTCCGACATGGCCGCCGGCACCGGGCCCTACAACGTCCAGCCGTCCACGATCCGCCGGTTCACCCCACCGGCGACCTTCGACACGTTCATCGCCAACGCCGGCAGCAACGGCGTGGCGCTCAGCGCCGATGGCCAGCAGATCATCGCGGCCACCCACGACCAGCGGAACGTGTCCGCGTACCGGCTGAGCGACCGTGCCCGCAGCACCGTCGCGGCGAACTACCAGGGCCGGGCCTTCAACTCGCCAAACGACGTGGCGGTCCGGTCGGACGGCGTCGTCTACTTCACCGACCCCAACTTCCAGCGTGGCAACCGCTCCGACCAGATGAACGGTCGCACCAGCGTCTTCCGCGTCTCCGGCGGTCAGGTGTCGCTGGTGGACGACCGGCTCCGCCAACCCAACGGCATCTCGCTCTCACCCGACGGGACCGCGTTGTACGTGGGCGCCTACTCCGAGAACAAGATCTACAAGTACGCCGTCGCGCCCGACGGCAGCACCGGCGCCCGCAGTGTCTTCGTGAACTACGTCGGCGGTCCGGACGGCGGAACGATCGACTGCGCCGGCAACGTGTACTGGACGTCGGGTTTCGATGGCCAGGTCCACGTCTACTCCCCCATCGGCACCCAGCTCGGCACGATCCGGGCCGGCAACTCCGGCACCACCAACGTGGCCTTCGGCGGTTCCGACCGGCAGACCCTCTACATCACCTCCGGCCGGCAGAACGACTCCGGCCTCTACAGCGTGCGACTCAACGTCCCCGGGTACCCCTACTGACCGAGGTAGGCGGGGTAGCGCACCGGGACCGCCGACCGAGTCGAGATGGCGCGACCTGTCTCGGTCCCGATGGCGTGACGTCGCCGTCCACACACCTGCGTGAGCTGCCGGCTCACCGGCCCTCGCCCTCCGACGCACCGAGGGCGAGGGTGAGGAAGCCACCACCGCCGGCGATGAACAGCAGGCCGTCCTGGGCGGCGACGTCCCGGACCGTGAAGGGCAACAGCAACCGCATCGGCTCCTCGTCGCCGGTCAGGTGGTCCAGCCACAACAGCTCGACGCCGTCCTCGACGACGTAGACGACGAACGGCCGCCCGGCCGCCGTACGCCCGGCCTGCGGCGGGCCGACGAAGACGTCACCCCGGCGGGCGGGGTGGACGACCGACCGCAACAGTCGGCCGTTCGCCGTGTTCCAGACCCGGACCTCGGCCTTCTCGTCGAACAGATGGGCGGTGACCGCGACCGGGGGCACCGTGTCGACCACGGCGGCAGCGATCACTCGGCCGTCGTCCCTGGTCAGGTCGAATACCTCGGTGCCGTCGTGCGTGTCGTAGATCCTCAGGACGCCGACATGACCCCCAACGAGCACCCGGCTGCCGGCGCCGCCCGGCACCGCTGTGGTCACCAGAACGATGCCCAGGTCACCAGCCAGTGGCGTCATCGGTTCCGGCCGACACCCCTCGCGGCGCGACCAGCGGGCCAGCACACCGCCCTGAGTCCCAGCGACCAGGTACGCGCCGCCGGACGCCATCCAGGTCAGGCTCACCACGTTGCGAGCGGCTGCCGACAACCGCTGGCCGTCCGGTGCCGTTTCGGGCGTCTCAAGGGCGTCGGCGTCGCCCGAATCCGGGGCGACCAACCACACCCGATGCCGGTCAGCCACCGCCAGCAGCACCGTCCCCGCGTCGTCGAGCACGGCGATCCGGCCGGGCGCCTCCATTTCCCGTTGCAGCAGCGGTCGGACACCCGGCCGCAGGTCGGTGACCAGTAACAGCGTCGAGGTCGTCACGGCGAGCCGGCCCGTACCACCGGCCGCCCACCCCACGGCGGCGAACGGCGCGCCGGTGGGTATCGGCAGCGCCCCCAGGACGCCACCGCTGCGCGTGGACCAGACACTGACACGCCCGTCGTCGCCGACTGTCGCGAAGTAGCCGGAGGCCGGGTCGGCCACGATCTGCTCGGCGTCACCGTCGTGCAGGTCCGCGGCCTCGGGGTCCTGGCTGACCTCGTCGATTCGCCACAGGTCGGCGCCGTCGTTGCGACCCACGACCAGGTAGCGGCCGCCCTGCCGCAGCGAGCCCATCGCCACCGCGTGCGGGGCCGAGCCGGTCAGGGTCACGGCGTCGCGTCCGCGGCTACGCTCCCACAGCCGGATCCGGCCCACCCTGTCGATGCTGACCAGGACGGGCCGTGCGGAACCGGGCGGGCCGACGTACACGGCGTGGACCGACAGGCCGGCATCCAGCAGGCGCCGGGCGGGACTCCGCTCATCGCCGTCCCACGTGTCGACGGCACCGGACAGGTACCCGAGGACGATCGTGGGGGTTTCCGGGTTGGTGTCGGCCGCTACGCAGACCGGAGCCTCCGGCCACGGCCAGGGGTAGGCGCCGGTCGACGGCCTCCACAACAGGGTCTCCCGCTCCCGCAGGCCGGCGGTGATGAGCAGCCGGCCGTCCGGCGTTCCCGGCTGCAAAGCCACGATCTGGATATTGAACGAGTCCTCGAGATCGACCGCGTACCGCTCGTGGCCCGTGGTGGGCTCCCACACCGTGACCCGCCCGCCCGCGGCGACCGCGACCAGGTCGGCACCGTCGGCGTCACAGGTCACCGCGACCCCGGTGATCGGCTGGCGGCCCGCCTCCCAGCGCACCGGCAGCACCAGCGGTGGTGCGGCGCTGCCGGGACGCCACACACTCACCTGCTCCTCGGTCCAGCCCGCCAGGAGCACCGAGCCGTCGCGGCCCCGCCCCAGCACCATTCCGCGGCGGAGGTCGACAGGGCTTTCGGCACGCAGAGCGCGGGTGGTGGCATCCCAGACCCGCACCCCGCCCTCGGCACCGGCCGCGCCGACGACCGGGAAGCCGTCCTCGTCGACGTACCCGACCACAGAGGTGACCGCCGCGCTGCCCGACAGCACGGTCTCCACGAGCGCACCGGACTCCGGGTCGCGTACGTCGAGGAATTGGCCGTTGGCGAGCACGACCAGCGGATTGTCGTCACGGTCGACGACACAGTCCAGGGCCCGCACGGGAGTGCCTTCCGCGATCGACTGCCGCAGCGCCTCGTGCCGGACACGGACGTGCCGAACCGCCACCGGCAGGCCCGCCGCGGCGGCCAGAGCCGCGGACAGACCGGGACGGTCCATCACGGTGGCCGCCACGGACAGCAGGAATCCGCGGCCAGCCGGGGTGGCGGCCCGGAGGCGATGCAGGTACGGGCGCAGCAGCCGGCTCACGGCGACCAGCCGCGGCGAGTCCGAGGTCACCAGGGCCTCGTGCAGCCGGTCGGGATCGCTGTACATCAACAGCTGGGCATCCTCGGCAAGCCTCTCGAGGGTCCCGGCGAGGCGGGCGTGTGCCGGCAACGCGCGCCGCGTGTATGCCCCCGCCCGTGTCCAGTCCCGCGCCCCACCGGCGACGAGCGTGTCGAGCAGAGCCTCCGTGATGGTCAAATGCGCCGCCGCACGATCGGCACGGTCGGCGAGGAACGACGCGGCCAGCGCCTCGTGGTGGAACCGATAGGTGGCGATGCCGCCGATGTCGACGCCGGTGACCAGGTGGGTGGCGATGCGCTGGTCGAGCAGCCACCTGACGTCGGCGGCGGTGAACGAACGCCCGTCCGGGTCCAGCCGGCTCGCCAGCACCGCCCACAGCTCCGATCCGGCCGCCGGTTCACGGGTCAGTCCGCTGCCCTGGGCGTAGGCGAGGGGACGCAGGAGCGCAAGCTGCCGGTCGGCCTCGTCAACGCCGTACAGCGCCTCGACCTCCTGGCGCATCGCGTCGCCGATGCCGCGCGGAAACTGCCGCCGCCAGGCCGGGCTCAGCGAATCGGCCGGTGCGCCGTCGAGGGTGTGCCGGCGGGCGACGTGGGCCGCGAGCAGGAAGGAGTGGCGAGCCTGGGTCTCGATTGCCCGGGCGAGGACGCGCCGGGCACCGGTCAGACCAGCATAGATATTGGGGCGCCCGCGATCATTGACGGCGACCGTCAACAGACGATCGCAGTATTCGGCGATGTCTCCGGCTTCCAGCCAGGGTGGCTCGCCGATGTCGAGGGCTTCGCCACCATCGCTGGTCAGGGACGTGATCAGGTCGCCACGCGGTGCGCCGGGATCGTCGGGGTCGTGGCCGACCGGGTGGCGGCGGGTGGCGACGAGCAGCCGGGTGCCCCCGGCCCGCGCCCTCTGGGCCATCGGACGCAGCAGCTCGGCGACGATCCGGTGCGGCTGGTCCGCCTCGTCCAAGCCGTCGATGGCGATCACCCCGGCCGCCGACCCAGCCTGCGACTGGCCCTCCGCCGCCACGGCGGCGGCGAGGCTGACCCGTACCTGCTCAAAGGTGCGGCCGGTCAGGCGCAGGGTGAGCACGAACCGGAAGTCCGCGGGCGGTGACTCGTCCGGCCGTAGCATCTCCGGCCGACTTCTCAGGTGTTCCCTGACGTCGGGCACGGTCGCCACGACGAGGCGCGCCATGATCGTGCTCTTACCGGAGCCCGGCGAACCGGTGAGAACCAGCACCGGGTCGGCGGGGTCGGCGATCCAGCGTGCCACCCGCTGGTTCAGCCGGCGGCGTCCGCTGAAGAACCACGCCTGCGGTGCGGCCGCGCCTCGACTCGCTCGTGCGGTCGGCTCCCACCAGACCGTCATCTCGTGGGGGTCGACGCCCACCAGGTGGTGACGGGGATTCGGCAGGCATATGTTGCGACCGCCGTCGGACACCTCGGCCGTCTGTACCGCGCTGCCGGGCGGCACGGCCGACCGGAGCCGCTCGGCGAGCTGCCGCACATCCAGGTATGGCTTGTCGCGCGGCGCCACCTCGACGCCGGTCAGCACCGTCGTCAAGCACCCGGCGAACCGCCCGGATCCGGCCGGTGTGGTGGCGGCGACCACGCAGAGGGAGCTCGCGGCCACGCGAACGCTGGTGGCCGCGTGGACCACCGCGGTGACGTCGGCGCCCTGCGTGTCGAGGACCAGCAGGAGCTGGGCTGCCGGTGCACCGGCGGGCCGTTGCCACAGCCCTTCCAGCAGTGCGACGAGCGGCATCGCGCCGATGGAGGTGCCGGGATGGGAACGAGAGGTGTGCACGACAAGGCCACCCAGCGCGTTGTCGAGAGGTTCGACCGTGCCGGCGAGGTAGATGGCGACGATGTCCGTCGAGCCCGCCCCCGCCAGGCGCGCCGCGATCCGCTTGCGGACCTGGTCGGCGTCGGTGAGGGGGATGACGTCGTCGCAGTGGTACCCGATGGCGTTGAACGCGCGCGTCGCCGTCGCGACCGTGTCATCAGGGTCGTCCGCGGGCGAGACCACCATCAGCGAGCGGCGGTATCCGTCACCGATGGGCAGGACACCGGCGGTCGTCTCGGGGCCGGGCCCCGGTGGGGCGGCGTTGATCGGGGTCGTGATCATCTCCCGTCCGACGGCACGCCCCCGCTCGGGGGCGGCGGTGCCCCGCCGGCTCAGGAACGCGCTCGCCGCATGCGCCGCCAGCCGGAACGACCACCATCGTGCGTCCTCGCCGAGGTCTTCGAAGGACAGGTGCCGCATCGCGGCGGCGACCAGCGAGAGTAGCAACTGGTCGGACCAGTTCTCGTCGAACTCGGCGGCCGCCAACAGGGGACGGTCGGCGTACCGGACGGCGTCGACGTAGGCCCGCAGGCCGACAGGAGCCCCGATGGCGCGC
Source organism: Micromonospora sp. NPDC005215 (assembly GCF_040607915.1). Classification (NCBI taxonomy): domain Bacteria; kingdom Bacillati; phylum Actinomycetota; class Actinomycetes; order Micromonosporales; family Micromonosporaceae; genus Micromonospora; species Micromonospora sp. NPDC005215. The sequence continues at coordinate 74,782 of NZ_JBEXHQ010000005.1, forward strand.
TCGGCCGTACGGTCCACGACGTAGTGCAGTAGCGCCTCGGCCTCGGCGGGCGAGCACCCGCCGAGGCGACGCGTGACCGCCGAGACCGTCAACATGGCGAGGTCACGGCTGAGCGGACCAGCCTCGTCGAACGTCGTCAGGTCGATGAGCCGGAAGGCATCGTGGCGGACCACACCGTCGACGCGAGGCACCAGGACGTTGTCCTCGTGCAGATCACCGTGCGTGAACCCGGCGAGGTACTGCACACGGCCACCGACCGACCCCCGTAACATCGCCAGCGGATTGGCCAGGGGAAGCGGTGTCTGCTCGCCTTCGGGCTCGATCCAGGCCGCGCTCAACTCGATTCTGTCGCACACCTCGTCGACGAGTTCCCTGGCGAGATAATCCGCGACGGTGAGGGTGTCGAGACGCAGGTGCTCCTTGCCCGTCCACTCCCCCAACAGCGCCGACACCACCTGCGTGGCGGTCAGGACGCACTCGTCGAGGTTGTTACCGGACATGCTCCGGCACCGCGCCAGGCTGTCGTCCGCGATCCTCTGTAGCAACAGCTCGCCGCCGTCGTGGAGCAGGATCGGCGCGCCCGCCACGTCGACCAAATGACGACGGGTGAAATCGGCGGTCGAGAGCGCCAAGGCGGCATGGTGCCGGGCTCCCTCACGCCGCAGCCCGTCCGCAGGACACACCTTGACGATGTACTTGTCGGGCCGCTGCGGAGCCGGAGGAGTGGAGACCTCCACCACCGCGGCGAGCACGGCCCCGGTGTGACCCGCCGCCGTCCAGAGGGGCTCGGCCAGGTCGACTTCCCGATTACGGGAACGCGCGGAGTGCTGCAACGCGTCGGCGGCCTCGGTGCCGACAACGGTCGCGAGGAGGACCTTTCCATCGTCGGGCACCCTGGTCACCCTATCGAGAGACGCACGGGACCGCGAGCGCTGACAAAGAGCCGACTCACCCTAGGAATGGACGCCCACCCGCTGTTCCAGGATCTGCATCTTGTACCGGAAGTCGGTCAGGTCGTCGTCGTGGAAGAGGCGGAAGAACCACTGTGGCATCCGTGGCTGCTGCCGGCGGGCGACGAACAGCACATCCTGCACCTGCCGGGCGAACACGGCGAACGCCTGGTCATCCGCGATCGCGCGAGAGGGTTCCTCCATGACCGCGCGCACCTGGCCGAGCACCCGGGTGCGGTCCCGGGTGGTCATAATCTGCGCGCGGGCGGTGTCCGAGAAGGACAGCAGCAGACCCAGCGACGGCACGAACCACACACCGACCAGGCTCCCGACCGTACTCTCGGTCACGAGGCCCACGGCCACGCCCACCACACACCAGACCGCGATGACACCGAGCAGCAGAGCAGCGAAGCGTCGGCGGACCCGCGAACCCCACGCCAGGTTCTGCTCCAGACAGAAGAGCACGTCATACGGAGCGGCGACGGTTGCGACGAGGTAATAGTCCCGCAGCCGCGTGTCGTCGCCGCGGAAGCGCCGGCTAAGGCGGCTCAACTCGTCCTCGGACAGTCGCTCACCCACCAGGACCGCGTTCCACGGCACGCCGAACAGGTCGGTGTCGAGCATCTCCTGCAACGTCGCGCTGATGCGTAGGTGACGACCGATCAGGGGAGCCAGTACGACCGCGTAGACGCCGGCCCAGAGTGCACCGATGATCGAGACAGCGGGTTGCAGCGGGGGTTGCGCGACCTTGGCCACAACGCCGAGGCTCGCGACGACCAGTGACATCAACAGACTGACCGCCTGGGCGCGTTGCGTGTAGCGGTGAGCCACCGCGATGGCCCGGAAGAGAATCAGGGAACGGTCGTTGTTCTGCAACTGGTTGATCCGCCGCGCGTCTGCCAATGGAACCTCCGAGCGTCCAGCGGTCCACCCCTGCCCCCAGATGGTGACACGATCAGCAATCAGTACGCTACCGTGCGTTCTATCGACGACAGCGACTGGATACCACGTCACCGCCTGCCGCTGGCCGGCCGCTCACCGCCGGAACGCGGTTTCACCGTTCGCCGGCGGTGGAGCACGCATCCGGTCCCGCCACGGATCCGATCATGTGATCGAACCCGAGCGGGATCGGATGCCCCTTACCGCTGTCGGTGCCGGCGGCCCCTCGACGACCTGAGCGACCAGATGATCAGCCGAAGCAGTCGGGGACGGGCGGCGCGCCGGGACTCGCGTTGACCGGTCTTATGCGAAGAAGGTGCAGACGGCCCCAGCGCACCGGCCGTGCCCGCAAGCAGCAGGCCGCGACGAGGAGACAGGCCAGGCAGAACGGCGGGTGCGCCGGCATGCACGAAGCCGGCACCGCACCGCAACCAACGGCTGATCACCCATCACCAGGTTGACCGTATGTGGTGGGTGTGGTGGTGTTTCCGTGTCGGCACCTGGGGAGCCGTCTGCTGACAACGGACTCCGCCAACGGTCAGCCGCTTCGCCGGTTACCCCACTGGCGCGGGCTCTGGACCGAGCCCCGGCCGCCGAAGTGCTGGCCCTTCCCATGCGGTTGAGGCGAGGCGACCTTGCCCTTCGCGCGTCGGGCAGCCCGATTAGCGGGAACGGCAGGCTGGTCGGTCTCGGTCTCGGTCTCGGCCGCGGTCTCGGCATCCGCCCCGTGGGCGTCCTGAACGGGCTCAGGCTCCGGCATCGGTATCTCCCTGGATCTGGGGCGCCCTGTGGACCATCGCGACAGATGCGGATTGCTCGACGCCGCTGGACTGACCGGAAGCACCATAGCTGACCTCGCCGGAGCTGCCGACGCGGGCACCGCGACGAATGCGCCGGTCACGGCGTTGCCTGTGCACCCAGCATCGTACGGGCGCGCATGAGTGCGAAGCCGAGCAGATTCAACCCACGCCATCGTGCGGGGTCCACGGCGTCGGGGTGATCGGCAGCCAAGCCGATGCCCCACACCCGGTCCACCGGGCTGGCCTCCACAAGCACTCGCTCACCGGTGCCGAGCAGATATTCGCGTAGCTCCGGGCGCTGGCCGAACTTCGCCACCGCGCCCGCAACGACAATGTCGAGGCGGTGCTCCTGCCACACCCGCTCGTCGAAACCGTCGACCTGCCGGCCGAGCGTCTTCGCCGCGTGGGGGTGCGCCACCGTCAGAATCCTGGCGGCTGCCGTCGCGTCGCCGAACAGAACGGCTTTACGCCACATCATGTAATGCTCGGCGGTGCGGAACTCCTGCCCGTCGACGCTGAAGGGATCCGGCCACCATTGGCTCAGGCAGCCAGCCCCGATGCTGCCGTCACGCTGCGGCTGATGGCCCCAGAAGAACAAGAATTTCACAGGGGAACCCGCACGCACCGCATCGGTCAACCCCGCGACGCTGGGAATCAATGCGACCACGCGATCCAGTCTGCCGCACTGTCGGCCAGGACCGCATCGCCATTACCCGCCATTCCGGTCGCCGGCCAACCGGTCGGGTGCCCGGCGGCCCGATTCGCCACTGTCGCTCCGGGTGGGCCGGCGCCCACGGCGCTCAGCTCTGCTGGTAGTTCACGGCGGCGAATCCGCACGGTTGGTGCAGGTGCAGGTAGTAGGCGCCCTCGCCGTATTCGTCCAGGTCCGCGCCGCCAACCAGACCCACATAGTCTATCGGTTGGCCGCAACCGGGGCAGTCGGCGTGCGCGGAGTCCTGGATCCAGTCGGGCACGCCGCCCAACGTCGAACCGCCCCGATCCCACGCGCTGGCCAGGTAGGGACTCTTCCGGGCCGGGCCCAGGACCGGCGCCAGCGTCGGCGGGTCCTCCGGTTCGCTGGAACCGAGGTAGCTCGGGCGGGTGTTGCCGGGCCACCACGTCGTGGCACCGGCCGGCGTGATGTGGCTGTACAGCGTCGTGTAGCAGGCGCAGAAATGGCAGGTCTCCATCGTCAGCCGGCCGGACCAGCCCGTGTGGGCCAGCGCGGCGCCGACAGCAGGTTCCGCGGTGTCGATGTCCGCGGCGATCCACAACGGCGACGTGCACCACGGACAGGTGGGCCCGTCCGCGCGCCGCGGCGTTTCGCGCATGATCCACTGGTACGCGATGCCGCCGCAGAGGTCCCGGCGGCTGCCGTCCGGGCCGACCGTCCAGCCGCCGTCTTCGGCGTAGCTCAGCACACTGACGTGCAGTTCGTCCGCGCCGGCCGGCGGTTGCGTCGTCCAGCGACGCATAGCGCTCTCGGCCAGCGGGTGAGCGGTGTGCGCCAGGATGACAAGCAGCTGATTGAGGTCGTCCGGCGTCCGACCGCCGTCGATCCGCTCGATCAACTCCTCGATCAACTCCTCGATCATGAGGGGATGTTAGTCACATCGATCAACCGGCAACCGCCCCCGGGGTGCTGGCCGCCGTGACGACATCCCCATCAGCGAGGTGACCGCGTGGCCGACCGAGCCAATAGAGGTGTCAGCGTTCAGATCAGATAAGGACCGAACTGTCAATGAGCGAATACCGATTGGATGAGGCCACGAGCAGATCGGATTCGCAAGGCATTGAGATTCCCGTCTCTGCCGACAGACTTTCTGGCCGACGAGGAGAAAGCGTTCTATGCTCGCCCGGGATTAGGCCGCGGCTCTTCCGAGGCCCAGGGGACCGCCACCACAGGGATTGCGAATGCGCCAGGATTCTGCTCTGCACGACGACACTGCTGGCGTCAGCGAAGGAACACCCGACGGGCAAGACTCGACTGTTGTCGCGGAGGACGTCGCCCGCCGTTCCGCTGTCGCTGAGGAACAGGCGTTTCTCGACCTGGCCACGGCCCGGCGCGACAGGTTGGCCGACCACCTCCGGGTGGAGCTCTCGTCCGAGGCTTTGGACCCGGTGGAACAGGCCCGGCAGCGCATGCTCCGTCAGCAGCACGAAGAGCTACGGCGAGCACGGGACGGGCTGGTCTTCGGCCGCCTCGACGGCCTCGACGGCACGGTGCGACACGTCGGCCGCATCGGTCTCCGCAACGACGGCGAGGACAGTGAGCCACTGCTTGTGGACTGGCGTGCTGCCGCGGCTCGGCCGTTCTACACCGCGACGGCTGTCGACCCACAGGGTCAGGCACGACGCCGGCACATCCGCACCACCGGATCGACAGTCGTCGGCGTCGACGACGAGCCACTGGACGGGACACTGTCGGCGGACCTCGTCGGTGAAGGCGCTCTCCTGGCCGCCCTCGACCAGCGGCGCACCGGCCGCATGTCGACGGCGATCGCCACGTTGCAACGCGAACAGGACGACGTCATCCGGGCCGAGGCGACCGGCCCGTTGATCGTGCAGGGCGGCCCCGGCACCGGCAAGACCGTCGTTGCTCTGCACCGCGTCGCCTATCTGCTGTTCGCCCGCCGGACGATGGCCGACCAGGCGGTCCTGGTCCTCGGCCCCTCGCCACGGTTCCTCCAGTACATCGCCCAGGTGCTGCCCGCGCTCGGTGAGACCGCCGTCGTCTCGGCGACCTGCGACACTCTGCTGCCGGGGATCCGGGTGGGCCGCGACGAGAGCCGGCAGCTCGCCGAGATCAAGGGCCGGGCACTCTGGCAACCCGCGTTGGAAAGCTACGTCACGTCGCTGCTCCCGCGGCAGCGTGAGCTGAAGCTGCGCTGGGAGGGCGAGTTCTACGTCATCGCCGCCGCGACGGTGGCACAGGCGCTCGCCTCGGCGGTGCAGGGACGGCCGTACCATCGCGCTCGCGCGGTCTTCGCCGAGCAGCTGCACCACCTCCTCGCCGACGCCGTCGTCGAGCAGCGCGAGACGCTGATGAAGGAGATGGAGGAGGGCTTCGAGGACATTCTCGCCCGCGTCGACAGGGACCTGACGCGCGAGCACCACCTCGGCAGGGCACCCACCGGCAGTGACGTCGACGGCCTGCTCTCCGAGGAGGAGGTCGACCATCTTCGTTCTCGGATCGCCGTGAGCGCCAGCATCGCCCGGTTCGTCGAGGCCTGGTGGCCCACCCTCGACGCCGAAACCCTGCTGGGTGCTCTCCTGACCGACCGCACCCTGCTGGCCCGGTTCGCCCCGCAGCTGTCCCCTGCGGAGATCACCGCCGTCGCGGCCGAGCCCACCCCGTGGGCATCGAGCGACATCGCCCTGCTCGACGCCCTCGCCGACCTGCTGGGTGAGGTCGGAGCACCGCAACCACAGGGCGAGTTCGTCGCCGACCGCGCCCGCCGGCAGCGCGGCTGGGTGTACGGCCATGTCGTGATCGACGAGGCGCAGGAGCTGTCCGAGATGCAGTGGCAGATGGTCGTCCGGCGCTGCCCCAGTCGCTCCATCACGGCGGTCGGCGACATCGACCAGGCGGAGGCGGCGCACCGGCACAGCAGTTGGGCAGAAGCCGTGCAGGCTGTTTTCGGAGACCGTTGGACCGCCGCGGAACTGACCATCTGCTACCGGACCCCGCGTGAGGTCATGGATCTCACCGGGCCAGTCCTGAAGAAGGCTGGCAGCCACAACGCGCCGCCCCGGGCGGTGCGCTCCTCCGGCATCGCCCCGTGGGAGCTCACCACCACACCCGCCGAGCTTGCCGGCGCCGCCGCCCAGGCGGTGCGACAGCTTCGGCAACGGTGGCGGGGCGGCACTGTCGGCGTCATCGCCCCCGCCGACCGCGTCGGCGAGCTCCTGGCCGTGCTGAGCGACGTGCCGGTGCTCACCGCGGCCCAGGCCAAGGGTTTGGAATGGGACGCGACGCTGGTCGTCGACCCGCAGGGCATCACCGCCGAGCCGCGCGGCTGGAACGGCCTCTACGTCGCGCTCACCCGATGCACCCAGGAACTCGGACAGGTGATCCTCACGCCGCCGGCGTAGCTGACGGGAAGCCCGGCGAGCGGCGCACGCCGCCGCCGGGTCTCAGCGGCGTGGCCGCACCAGGCCCGCGTCGAACGCCGCGATCACGAGCTGCGCCCGATCTCGCACGGCCAGCTTCGCCATCAGGTGCGTGATGTGCGTCTTCACCGTCTTCACCGAGATCACCAGGGCGGTCGCGATCTCGTCGTTCGACAGGCCGCCACCGATCAGCGTCAGCACCTCCACCTCACGGCCGGTCAGCCGCCGCAGTGCCGGAGTCGGCCGATCCGGTCGGGGCGCCGTGACGTAGTGCGCGACGAGCCGGGTGAGGATCGACGGCGCGAACAGCGACTCGCCACGGTGGGTACGACGAATCGCCTCGATCAGCTCGTCGGGGCGGGCGTCCTTGAGCAGGAAACCGGACGCTCCCGCGTGCAACGCCTCGTAGACGTACTCGTCCAGCTCGAACATGCTCAGGACCAGGACGCGGGCGGTGGACAGGGCGGGGTCGGCACAGATGCGCCGGGTGGCCTTGAGCCCGTCCAGGTGCGGCATCCGAACGTCCATCAGGACGACGTCGGGGCGGGTGGTACGGGCGCACGCCACGGCCTGCGCGCCGTCACCGGCCTCGCCGACGACGGCCAGGTCCGGCTCGTTGTTGATGATCATGGCGAGGCTGTGTCGGAGCAGCGCCTGGTCGTCCACCAGTAGCACCCGGATGTCGCTCACGTTGCCTCGTCCCGCATCCGCGCGGTGAGGCGGAAGCCCGCGTCGACACGCTCCGCCGACAGTGTGCCGCCGAGACTGCCGACCCGCTCCCGCAACCCGGCCAGCCCGTGCCCGGCGCCCGGCGACGCTCGCCATCCGTCGGCCGACGGGCCGCTGTCCGCCACCGTGACCACCACGTGGGTCCCGTCCCGGTACACCCGTACCCGCACGTCCGTCGGTCCCGCGTGCCGCGCGGCGTTGCTGAGCGCCTCCCGCACGGTCTTGCAGACGGCGACCTGTACGCCCTGCGACACCGGGCCGAGCGGCTCGACCGTCAGCCGTGCCCGAATCCCGGCCAGCGACGCCCCGTGCACGATGCCGGGCAGATCGTCGAGGCTGTCCACCGGCGCACGGCGGCTGGCGGCGGACGGCTCACGCAGGACGGTCAGCATGCGGCGCAGCTCGGCTGTCGCGTGCCGGCTCGCGTCCTCGATGTCGGTGAGCGCCGCCTGCACCTCGGCCGGCTTGGGTAGGTGCCGGGTGGCCGCCGCGCGGACCGTGATCAGACCCAGGCCGTGCGAGACGATGTCGTGCAGGTCGCGGGCGATCCGCAACCGCTCGGCGAGCACCGCCTCCGAGGCGGCCCAGGCGGTCAGCCGCGACTCGTAGGCGGTGCGGTCGGTGCGGGACCGGCGCACCGCCCATACCGCGGCGGCGACAGCGCCGCCGACAATCAGCGGCGGCAGGACGACCGCGAGCGGGCCCTGCGTGCCGACCGTGCACATGGACATCACCAGCACGCTGACCACCACGGCGACCACCGGCACGGTCCTGGACCGCCCGGAGGGGCGCGGGTGGACGTTCACCACCCCGACTGTAGTTCTCAGACCAGGGTCTGACGGTCCGTGGACCGACCCGGCCGGCGGGATCCGAGAACGGTCCGATGTGTGCGGGCCGGGTCACCTGTTGACTCGACGCATGATCACGATCGATCGCGTCAACAAGACCAAGAGCAGGACGCGGATCCTGTACGACGTCACCTTCGAGGCCCGACCCGGCCGGGTCACCGGCTTCCTCGGGCCGAACGGAGCCGGCAAGACGTCGACGCTCCGGATCCTGCTCGGCCTGGACAACCCGCAGAGTGGAACCGCGCTGATCTGCGGACGCCCGTACCGGAAACTGGACCGCCCGCTGACGACGGTCGGCGCCCTCCTCGACGGCAGCGGCGCGCACCGGGCTCGCACGGCCCGCGCCCACCTGCGCTGGGTGGCCGCCAGCAACGGCCTACCGGACTCCCGCGCCGACGAGGTCCTCGAGATCGTGGGCCTGACCGGCGACGCGCGCAAGCGCGCCGGCCGCTTCTCCCTCGGCATGAGCCGCCGACTCGGGCTCGCCGCCGCGCTGCTCGGTGACCCGGAGGTGCTGGTCCTGGACGAGCCGGTCAACGGGCTCGATCCGGCCGGGATCCGCTGGATGCGTGGATTCCTCCGCGACAGCGCCACACAGGGCCGCACGGTGCTGCTCTCCAGCCACCTGATGGGCGAACTGGCGGAGATCGCCGACGACGTCGTCGTGATCGACAAGGGCCGGGTCGTGACCCGTGGCAGTCTCGCCGACGTCACCGGCGGTCACCGCACCCTGGAGGACGCCTTCTTCGCGCTGACCTCCACCGAGGCGGGTGGCCCGTGGTGAACCTGGTCCGCGCCGAACTCCGCAAGCTGCTCGGCCTGCCCACCGCCTGGGTCGGTCTGGTGCTGGGCACGCTGATCGCGCCGCTGGTCGTCCTACTCAACGCGCCGTACACCCGCCGCGCGATCGCCGCCGGCACCCTCACCGACACGTCCGACCTGGGCCTACGCGACCTGGGTATCGGCCTGATCGGTCCGATGGTCCTCGGCGTCATCGTGGTGAGCAGCGAATACACCTCCACCGGCAAGGATGCCCCCGGCGCCCGCCAGCTCACCGCCACGCTCGCCGCGGTCCCCCACCGGCTGCGGCTGCTCGTGGCGAAGACCATCGCGCTGGTGCTGGTCGTCGCGGCGCAGGCAGCGGTCACCACCGCCGCCACCCTCACCCTCACGCGGGTGCTGCACGGCGAACATGCGCCGGTACCCGCCCCGGGGCGAGTCGCCGCCGCGATCCTCTACTGGACGCTGACCGCGCTCCTCGCGTTCGCGATCACGCTGATCACTCGCAACGGCATCGTGCCGCTGACACTGCTGATCATCAACAGCTCCGTGGTGTCCGTGTCGTACCTGCTGACAAAGGTCACCGACCTTGCCTCCTACCTGCCGGACATCGTCGGAGCGCAGATGTTCATCCGCGGCTCGGACTTCCCCGTCGAGGTCCCTCCGGTGACCGCCGGCCTGGTGATGACGGCCTGGATCGTCGCGCTGCTCGCGGTCGGCGCGGTCCTGTTCCAGCGGCGCGACGCGTGAACACCGCCCGTGCCGAACTGCGCAAACTGCTGACCCTTCCGTCGTTGCGTCGGACCGCGCTGCTGACCTGGGCCGCCACCGTCCTGCTGACGTACGCGTACGCGGCCGCCGAGGCTGCCGGTGAGCCGGTCGGCGACCACGCCGGCCTGGCCCCGCTCGGCTACAGCCAGGCCGGTTTCCTGGTGCTCGGCGTGCTGGCGGCCACGTCCGAGTACCAGGAGGGCGACCAGATCCGGAGCACCCTGCTCGCGATGCCCCGCCGGCTGCCCCTACAGGCGGCGAAAGCCCTCGCGTTGGCCGCGCTGACGCTCCCGGTGGCCGCCGCGACGGCGGCCACCAGCACTTTGCCGGCCGATGCGGCGGCCTGGATGCCAGCCGCGACCGCCTACCTGACGCTCACCACCCTGCTGGCGGCGGCAGTCGCCGGCGTCGTCCGCCGCGCGGTGCCGGCCGCGATTCTGCTGCTCGGCCTGTACTTCGTCGCCGGCCCACTGCTGCGGGCCGGGTCCAGCGCCAGCGCCGCCTACCTGCCGGACACCGCCGCCCTCGACCCGTCGCACGGCGCCGCCGCCACGATCACGTGGACGTTCGCCGCCCTGGTTCTGGCCGCGCTGATATTCCGTCGCCGCGACGCGTGACACTGGAGTACGCGGCTCGTCCGACGCCGTATGTGGTGCGCGGTGGACGTGCTGTTTTCGTAGACTTCCGCGGTGCAGACGATCTCCAGGCAGCCGGCTCCCCTGCTTGTCGTCGCCGATCACGGAGCCAACGTCCTGCTCGTCGCACGGAGCGGCTCCTCCTGCGATGTCCACGGCCTGGACCTGAGCACCCGCCGGCTGCGGCCACCCGTGGCCGTCAGGGCGCACCACGTGCTGCCCAGCTACGACGGCGCGTTGCTCACAGTGGTCGACGACGACGGCATCGCATTCGTCGACCTGACCGCCGACGTCCCCCGCGTCACGTGGCGCGAACTGGACCCGGGCATCGCGGTGCTCGACATCGCCCGGAGCCCGACCAGCCTCGCCGCACTGGTCCGGATCACCCGTCGACCGGGCTCCGACGCCGGCCACGCCGAGATGTGGCGCTGGGACCTGCCCGCACTCATGCTGCGGATGCGCCGACCGGTCGACCTCGACGGCCTCGACGGCCTCGCGCTGCTCGCCTCCGCGGCGCTGATGACCACCACCCACGACAAGCACACCGACACCTACCGGGTGAAAGGGCATGGTGCGGCGGTCCGGACGGTGGCGACGAAGCCGACAGTGCTGGCCGGCGGCGAGACGTCTGCCCTACGCATCGACGGGCCCACCAACACCACAGTGGACATCGCCGACGGCAACCTGCGCGTCGTGTTTCCACCCGCCGTCGGCGCGATCGGCATTCGACGCCACGCCGACGCCCTCACCGTGTGGGAGGAGAACGGCCGGCTGGTCGTCGTCGACCTCACGCGCCGCCAGGCCGTCACCCGCCTGCGTACTTGTCTCTGAGCGAGGCGATGCTCCTCCCGACGGGGTGCACCCAACGCGACAGGCTATCGCCTGGTCCATCTGCCGACGTCGGCACCAAGCGGCAGGGCTCCGGCAAAGTCGTAAGGTGCTCGGCTTGAGGTGGTTGGTGTAGACGCGTCCTTCTTGGTGGTAGCAGGTCGGGCGTGACCGGTTCAGCAGGCCATCGAGTTTCCTACGCCTTGTTGATCTGTCCAAAGTGAGGCATGCCCGCGCTGAACGGTTCCGCCAGTTCCCACGCGTTCACCGAGCCGATCCAGGCGTGGAACTTGTCCGCCGATCGGATCAGCCGGCGTGCTCGCGCCATCGTGCTTGACACTCGACGTCAAGCACTTGACAATGGGTGTCAAGTAGCGGAGGAGGCAGCATGTCGCCAACCCACGAGGAACTGACCGAGCATCTCATCCGGTTGATCGACATCCGCCTGCTCGACCCCCTCGAAATCCTGGTCGACGGCCACGACGCCATCGACCCGCTGCGCGCCGTCATCCGGGAGCGGGCCCGATCCTGGGCCATCACGATCGTCAGCGGCGACGACAGGGCCGCCGTCAGCGTGGTCATGCGCGCGATCTCCACCCTTTACCCGGGGGACGGACCGTTCGACCCACCCATCGACTGGTGGCGCAGCCCTTTCGGCCGGGCCGTCGCGCGACGGGTCGGCCACCCGACCGCCGAATCCGTGTCGTACACGGTGGCCGGCGCCATGCTCGGCATCACCCGCCAGGGCGTCCACGACCTGGTCTCCCGCGACAAGCTCGCCCGCCACCCCGAAGGCGGCGTGCGCTCCGCCTCCGTACGCGACCGACTGCTCAAAAAAGGAACCCGACGTGTCTGAGACCATTATCGACTCCGGGACCGTGCCCATCGCGATCCGTGACTTCGGCGGACCCGGACAACCGCTGCTGCTCCTTCACGGCGCTGGCGGCAACCTCGCCCAGATGACCACTCTCGCCGAGCACCTGCGCCCGACCCACCGGGTGGTCGCCGTTGACCTGCGCGGTCACGGCCGGTCCGGAGACGGCCCCTGGCGCTGGGACGACGTCCTGGCCGACCTGGCTGCCGTCGCCGACCACCTCGGCCTCACCTCCCCAGCGGTGGTCGGCGTCTCCCTCGGCGGCATGCTCGCCACCCTCTGGGCGCAGCGTCACCCGGAGTGCCCCGGTGCCGTCAGCTTGGACGGCAATCCGCCGTTGAACCGTCCGGACCAGATCGCCGGGCTGGATTCGGAGCAGGCCGAGACCGAGCTGGCCAAGCTGCGGGCCGTCTTCGACGGGATGGCCGCGATGTTGGCCGAGCCGCTAACCGCCGAACAGGTGGCCGCCATGCTGGCGGGGCAGCGTTCCATGGCCCAGCGCTACGATGCCGCCCCCGACGATTGGGTGGCAGCCTTCGAGCGCAACCTCGTGGCCGGCGACGACGGCCGCAGCCGGCTGCGGCCCGGCCCGGACCTCACCCGGCAGCTCCGGGACGCCATGGACTCCCTCGACCTGATGCCCGCCTACCGCGACGTCCGCTGCTCGCTGCTGCTCGTTCTCGCCACCGAGGACCTGCCCGAACAACAGCCGTTCCACAGCCTGTACGAGGCGTATCGCAAGATCACCGCCGAACGGCTTGCCACTGCGGACAACCCGTCCTTGCGGGTGCGGCATCTCGCCGGCGCCAGCCACGCGATGGTCGCCGAACGCCCACAGGAGCTCGCTACCCTCATCACCGACTTCCTCGGCCCTCACGACTGAGGGCGACCCGCAGCAGCCCGCCTCCTGGCAAAGGTCGGACCTGCCTGCAGTCATGATGGCCATGGGGAGAGACCAACCCAGCAGCGCAGGCTCGCCGAACCCGGCCAGAACTGGTGGTAGCAGGACGGGCATGGCAGCTCAGATGATCAGCGATCTCTTCTACGCCTTGTTGATTGTCCGAAGTGAACCATGCCCGCCCCGCCATCATCGCTGATCTCGCCTGTGTCCAGCGCACCTGATGTCACCGTGCCCGAAACCGCTGCTGGACTGCCCGCAGCGCTGGCGGGTCTACCGGATCCCCGCGCTCGCCGCGGTGTCCGCCACCAGCTGACGGTCGTGATGACCGCGGCAGTCTGTGCCGTGGTAGCCGGCTACCACTCCTACACCGCGATCGCCGAGTGGGTCGCCGATGTCCCGGCCACGACCGCGCTCGCGCTGGGCATCACCCCGGACCGGCGCCCGTCGAAAGCCATGATCCGCCGCCTGTTTGCAGGCCCTCGACGTCGGCGCTGACGGCGACCCCGACGACGACGGCCGGCACAGCCTGCTGATCCGCCGCAACAACACCACCGGTGAGCTGGCCTTCTACCGCTGCTGGACACCCGGCCCGGCCACCCTCGCCCAACTCGTGCGAGTGGCCGGGGTTCGCTGGATCGTGGAGGAGTCTTTCCAGGCCGCAAAGGGTCAAGTCGGGCTTGATCCGAGTTGCCGGGGACACCTGGTAGGGGCTCGACCTTCGGCTCCTGCTCCGCCGTCGCGGCGAGGGCGTCTCTAACTGGATTCGTGCTGCTTGGGGGCGGCCCGGACGTGCGCGCGCTCACCCTGCTTACCGACGAGGCTCAGGAATTCCACGGGACCTGAGCTGGTGGCGCCGAACCAGTGCGGGGTACGCGTGTCGAACTCGGCAGCCTCGCCCGGCTCGAGGATGAGGTCGTGCTCGCCGAGCACCAGTCGGAGTCGGCCGTTGAGGACGAAGGCCCAGTCGTAGCCCTCGTGGGTGCGAAGGTCGGGTTCGGCGTCGTCGCGCCCGGCCGGGAGGACGAACTTGTAGGCCTGGATGCCTCCGGGCCGGCGGGTCAGCGGCAGGATCGTGGAGCCGTCGCTGGTGGGCAGCGGACGCATGTTGATGCGTGGGTCGCCGGTCGGCGGCGCGTCGACGAGTTCGTCAAGGGTGACTCCGTACGCGCGGGCCAGGGGCAACAACTGTTCGAGGGTGGGGCGTCGGAGGCCGGCCTCAAGCCGGGAGAGGGTGCTTGTCGAGATGCCGGTCTCCGCGGCGAGGTCGGTCAGGGTGATGTCGCGGCGCTGCCGCAGCTGCTTGAGCCGCGGCCCTACGGCGTCGAGGGTGCGGTCCGTTGACTCGTCCATGGCCCCAGTTTGCCATTTGGCAAAGAACTTTGCGGTTCCGTCCGCCACTGGTCACTGTTGAGCAGCCGGTTGCCATGGCCGCTGGCCACGCCCCTGCCAACAAGGGAGACGCTCGATGACGCACTCGTTCGACAAGGACTACTGGGACCAGATCTGGGACGGCGATCGTGCCGCTGCCATGGCCGCCAGCCAGCCCAACCCGCACCTGATGCGGGAGGTCGGCGACCTTGCGCCCGGAACGGCCCTCGACGCGGGCTGCGGCGCCGGGGCCGAGGCCATCTGGCTCGCCACCGGTGGCTGGCAGGTCACCGCGGCGGACATCGCCACCGCGGCGCTCGCCCACGCGGCCGAGCGCGCCGCCGCCAGCGGCGTCGCGGATCGGGTGCGGTGGGTCGAGGCGGACCTGTCCACGTGGCAGCCGGCCGCACGGTACGACCTGGTCACCACCCACTACGCGCACCCCGCGATGCCGCAGCTGGACTTCTACGAACGCATCGCGTCCTGGGTCGCTCCCGCAGGCACCCTGTTCATCGTCGGCCACCTCCACCACCAGGACCATGCCTCCGCCACCGGGCATGGCCACGACGAGACGGAGCCGCCCGCCTCGGCCTCGGTGACAGCCGCCGACATCACGGCACGCCTCGACCCGCTCGTCTGGGACGTCAGGACCGCTCGGGAGTCGCACCGGGCCCTGGCCGGTCACGGTGGCCACGCCGTCTCGATTCACGACGTGGTCGTCAGAGCCAGCCGCCGTTCCTGACCTGCTCAGCGCCCGGCCGATCGGTTCGTGACGCCGGGATCGACGTCGCGGTGGTCGACCGTGCCTTCGAGCGATTCACCACCGCCGAGGTACGCACCTGATGGATCGGGGGCACCTGCGTACTCGTCGGCGCGCACCCCGACACGCCCGACGACCTCCCACCCGCCGGCCTCGACCTCACCGCGCTCACCCCTCTGGTCGCCGCCCTCGACCTGCCGTTCGTCTCCGTCGACCTCGCCCGCCGCGACGACGGCGTCTGGCGCGTGATCGAACTTGGCGACGGCCAGGTCAGCGACCGACCGACAACCATCAGCGCCGAGAATTTCGTCACCGCGCTCTGGGCCGGCGAGCCGCCCCGCCCGCAGTAGGGCGCAGCGCTCCTGGCGAGGTAGGACCGGTTGACGCTAGCGTGGACGCCGGAGGTGGGCCATGGGCGCTCCTCAACCCCAGCACCCGACATCCCCGGTACGCGGCAGCGGCCCTGATTCCGCACGGCTACTGGCGGCGGTCGAGGCCGCGGTGACGTACTACCGCGCCCAGCTCGAACAGGCCGACGGCCCGCGTGCCTATCTCGTCCAACGCGGTCTCGGTGTTCTCGCGCGACGGGAGTGGCCGTGGCTGGTCGGATACGCCCCATCCGACTGGAGTTCGCTGACCGGCCACCTGCTTGCCGCCGGCTTCGCGGCGGAGGAGGTGATCGGTGCGGGCTTGGCGCGCCGCACCCGGTGGGACCCCAACCGGCTCATCGACGTCTTCCGCGACCGGATCATGTTTCCGGTGCGCGATCCCGCCGGGCGGGCCGTGGCGTTCCTGGGCCGTTGCCGTCCTGATTCCGTGGCGCACGTACCGAAGTACATCAACAGCCCTCGGACAGCGATCTACGACAAGGGGCGACTACTGTTCGGCATCGCCGAACAGCAGGAGCGTCTCGCCGCACGATGGACACCGGTCCTGGTTGAGGGGCCGGCCGATGTCCTTGCGGTGTGGCTGTCCTACTCCCGGTCGGGCCCCAGGGGGGCGGTGGCCGTCGCGCCCTGCGGCACCACACTGACCGACGACCAGGCCGCGATGCTGCGGAATCTGCCCGGCGCCGCGCAGGGCATCGTGGCGGCATTCGACGCGGACCCGGCCGGCCGCGGCGCAGTGGACCGGGCGTGGCACCTGCTCCGGCGGCAACGCCTGCCCGGCCCGTTGTTGGTGGCCGAGTTCGCCGCCGGCGCTGATCCGGCGGACCTGCTCCGTCGGCCGAACGGCAGGGCCCACCTGCGGACCGCCCTGCGGCGTCGAGCCCGGCCCATGCTCGACGCGGTGCTCGACCACCGTCTCACCCGACTCGTCGAGCGGCACCCCCGTCTGCTGGAGGACATCGACGGCAGGTGCGCTGCCGTACGCCTCCTGGTGCCGCTGCTGTTTCAGGCCGCCGGTCCGGACGACGCGATCCGGCTCGCCCGACGCATCGTCGCCACGACCGGGGCCGGCGTCGACACCGTCGCGCTTGCCGCGATCGCACACCTGGAAGACGCGCTACACGATCTGGACCCGCCTACCGAGGCCAGGGCGAAGCCAGGTACGTCCTGAAAGCACAGACGATTGGTGGCCTGATCGGCGTGACCACCCAGGTCCGCGGCGACTGTTCGTCCTCACCCGGTAGCAGGGGACGACACGACGTGTCGGAGGGAGTATTCGGCGCTGGTGTAGGCACCGCCCTGAAAGGCGGCCGCGTCGATCGGCGCATCCGAACCGGGCACCCGATCGGCATAACTCTCCGCGTTGTCTACCGGCAGATAGCCGAGCCGCGCTCCGGCGGTGGTGTCCCAGAACCCGCGGGTGTTGGCGGAAACGGCATAGGCGGTCGCGAAGTGAACGTCTGACGCGGTGAGGGCCGCACGGATGAAGCCGACGCCGTCGCGCGGGCTCAACCAGGTTGCCAGATACCGGGTCTCGGTCGGCTCGTCCTCGAAACTGCCGATTCGCAGGCACACCACCGAAACCCCGAACTTGTCGGCATACAGGCGTCCGAGTGCTTCGACGGCGACCTTGCTCACCCCGTAGAACCCGTCCGGCCGAACCGGCGCGTCCGGTTCGACAACCTGCCCGACCCGGTAGAAGCCGGTAACACGGTTGCTACTGGCCAACACCACTCGCCCTACCCCTTGTCGGCGGGCTGCCTCCAGAACGTGGTAAGCGCCCAGCACGTTGCTGTCCAGCAGGTCGGCCAGGGGCGCCTCATCCGGGAGCCCGGCCAGATGCACCACGGCGTCCGCCCCCGCCAGGGCGGCAACTACAGCGTCCTGGTCTGCCAGATCCAGTTGTAGCGCCCGCTCTGTCGGTGATTGTGGATGCACCGCAACCCGGTCGACCAGCACGAGTTGGCGAACCTCGCCACACAGCTGTTGGCGGACCGCGGAGCCGATCCGACCCGCCGCACCCGTGATCACGACCGTGCCCAGATGTGAATTCATGCCTACATTCTGGCGGTACCTACCGACAAGGGACGCCGTGGCTGGGGCCAGTCGGCCGGACCGCGATCCGCCAGTGGACGTGGATCTGATTCCACGGCGGCAGGATGAGGTGGCAGGCCACCCCCTCGCCGTGGTCGTTCCGGTCAGGCAAGGGCGGCGACCGCGCGGCGCAACTGTCGGGCGCCGGCACCATGGTTGAGCCGTCGGCTCAGGTCGTCGCGGTCGTCGGCGGCCCGACGATCGTGGTATCTGGCGAGTTGCTCCAGCAGCGACGTCACGGCGAGGCGGGTCTCCGCGTCGTCGCGGACCGGTGTCCCGGTGTCCACGACCACGTCGTCGTGATCCGAGTAGAGCCTCGCCCGGACGTTGAGCAACTCCAGGCCGAAGCGGTCCCAGGCGAAGTCGGTGCCGGCCAGGCTCTTCCACGCCTCGATCGCCAGCTGGATGGCGTCGGCGGCGACTGTGTCATCGAGATCCTGTGCGAGCCGAGCGGTGATCTCTCGTGCCGCCTCGGCATAGTTCGTGCCGTGCGGTTGGTGCGCCGTCAGCATCAGGTTCGTTCCCCTCGTGATGTGCCGTCCCGGGATGCGGGTGCCGGTGACGTACGCCCCCCGTCCGCCACCGGCGCGCCGCGACAGCAGTGCTGCAGGAGGAGTCCCCCCGTCGTGCTCCTTGCGGAGCTGACCCCTCCCACGGCGCCTCCCCGTTCGGCTGGCGAACCTCGATCCCATCCGCCACGCAACGGGCGTTGAGCAGATTGGCTGACCGCTCAACGCGCGTTGCTCCAAACAGAAGCGAGCATACGCTCACGTTCCGTGCATGTGTCAACATCTGTTTCGTTGCGGCATCCATCTGCGACACTGTCGTTTCGGTGCCTGGAGGGTGAAGAATCATGGCCGACGATCGGCACACAGAGCAGGAGTTGCCGCCTCTCGACACGCTGGCCGCGAGGCTCGAATACCTGTTCGACGAGATCCGCCCCACCCGGGATGAGCTTGGCGACTCCGACGAGCCCGGCCGCAAGTACACCAACCGGGAGATCGCTGACAAGATCAACGAAGCGGCGGCCGAGACAGGTGTCACGATCAGCGCCGCCTACATCGGAGAGTTGCGCCGCGGTGTGGCACGTGATCCCCGCACCTCACACGTCCGTGCCCTCGCCGCTGCCTTCGGCGTGAACTCGGGCTACTTCGTCGACGACGCGGCGGCACGGCGGATACAGGACCAGATCACCCTGCTCAATGAGCTGCGTCGGATGGACGTCAAGCAGGTGGCGCTGCGCCAGGTGCTCGCCGACAACGGACTCTCCGCGACCGACACCCAGCTCATCGAGCAGATGGTGGTCCGCCTGCGGGCCGTGGCCGAGGGCGCGGGCGCCACCAGTTCCGCGACCGGCGATCGCAGATAGCCGTGCACATCCTCCGGTGGGAGTACGTCGACGAGCAGGGGAACGCTGACGTGAGGTTGTACCGATTACGCAAGCGCTGCGAGCGGATCGTGGCCGAGCTCGAGGTGCCGGAGCCGTTCGACATCCAGACGCTCTGCGACGCCCTCGGCGAACGCCGCGGCCGGCCCATCCACCTGGTGCCGATCAAGCTGCCGGCGCAGACGGTGTGCGGGATGTGCGTGCCGACCGGTGACTTCGACGCCATCTTCTTCGAGCAGGACACCTCGCCGCTGCATCAACAGCTGATCATCGGCCACGAGCTGGGTCACCTGCTCGCCGGCCACCAGGCGACCGAAGTACTGGACGCAGATGCGTCCCGACTGCTGCTGCCGGACCTCGACCCGCAGCTGGTCCAACGCAGCCTCGGCCGCAGCAACTACGCCGCGACCGAGGAGCGCGAAGCCGAGATGATCGGCTCGCTGCTCCTCCGGCGGCTCCGTGGCGAGCGCGGCGACATGGACGACGAGCCACTGGACGGTCAGGACGCCGAGCTGTACGGCCGGCTGCGGCACTCACTCGAGCACCCCCACTGGTAGCGGAGCGATGGATACCGTCCTGTACAGCGTGTGCGCCGTAGCCGGCTGGATCGCCGTCGGATACATGGTGCGACTTCAGCGCCGGCACCCGAGCCGGGCCCGCCGTGCGATCTGTGTGGGCCTCGGGGCGTTCGCCGCCGGGATCACCGCCGCCATTCCGCCGATCGCGACCGCGATCGACCAGGCGTCCGACCTCCCGAACCTGGCCAAGGTCATCTCTCACGGCTGCGCGCTGACCATCTCGGCGAATGCCGAGATCATGCTCCTGCACTTCGCGCTTCCCCCGGCGAAGGCCGCCGCCCGCGCCCGCGTCTGGGTGTGGGTCACCTGGCTCGCGTTCCTCGTCATGGCCGGTCTCTTCGCCTACACCCTCAGCTACGACGAGCCGGTGCTGCTGACTGTCGAGTACGCGACCGACCCCGTCGTGACCGCCTACCTGCTGATCTTCCTGCTGCTCGGCTTCTTCGCCTACTGCTTCGACATCACCCGGCTGTGCTGGAGCTTCGCGAAGATCTGCGGTCGGCCCTGGCTGCGCCGTGGCCTGCGCATCACAGCGGTCGGCGCGGCCTTCGCGCTGCTCTACAGCGCCAACAAGATCGGGTATCTCGTCGCCTACT
The DNA here is from genome assembly GCF_040607915.1 of Micromonospora sp. NPDC005215. Classification (NCBI taxonomy): domain Bacteria; kingdom Bacillati; phylum Actinomycetota; class Actinomycetes; order Micromonosporales; family Micromonosporaceae; genus Micromonospora; species Micromonospora sp. NPDC005215. The sequence goes on from NZ_JBEXHQ010000005.1 coordinate 95,122, forward strand.
GGGCCGGCTACCAACCCACCGGTGAGCGGCAGATCGCCGCGGTGCTGGTGACCATCGGCGCGCTGCTCATCACGATCGGCCTCACCATGCCGGCGTGGGGGCCCACCCTGCGGATCACGCGACGGTGGGAGGACTTCCACTCCTACCGGCGGCTCGAACCGCTCTGGCGGGACCTCATCGCGGCCCTGCCCGAGCTGGAACTCGACAGCGCCCTGCGCCGACCCCTCACGGCGGCGCGCGACATCGACTACGCGCTGACCCGTCGGGTGGCCGAGATCCGCGACGGCCGCCTGGCGCTGCGCCCGTACAGCGACGTCAGTGTGACGGCGCTGGCCGAGCAGTTCGCCGAGCAGGCCGGACTGACCACCCAGGACCGGCAGGCAGCTGTCGAGGCCGCACACCTGGCCTGCGCGCTGCGCCGGCACGCCGCCGGTCTCGTGGCCGCCACCCCGCAGCCCGCCGACGAGTTGCACCGCCCGGACGATGGCTACGCTGGCGAGGTGGCGTGGCTGACGCTCGTCACCGACGCCTACGCCCGCTCGCCGGTGGTGGCGCAGACGCTCGCCACGAGCCGGAAGCTCACCGCTGGAGACGCCCGCCAATGAGAGGCCGCTACGCGAACCTGACCCGGACCCGCAGTCTGGACCCGGAGCGCGACTACCTGGACATCTACCAGACCATGCTGCGGTACGAGTTTCCGTGGGACATGAAACTCGGGCTCAACCTGGCCTTCAACCGGTCCTTTTCCGTTCCCGCCATCGCCGCCGTCCACACGGCCACCGGTGAGCTGACCGAACGCACCCAGAAGCGGATCGACGACACCGGCCTGTTGATGTACGAGATGGTCCTCAACGGATTCGAGCAGCCGCGTGGCCGGGACGCGTTGCGGCGCGTCAATCAGATCCACCGTCCGTTCGACATCAGCAACGACGACTTCCGCTACGTGCTGGGTTGCCTCGTGGTGATCCCGACGCGGTGGTTGCGACAGTACGGTTGGCGCCCGCCCTGCTGCCACGAACGGCAGGCCACGTACCTGTTCTACCGGGAACTGGGCCGGCGGATGGGCATCACTGACATCCCCGAGTCGTACGACGAGTTCGCGACCTGGTTCGACGCCCACGACGCGGCTCACCTGCAACCAAACGACGACGCGGCGGCCATCGAGCGGGCCACCCGGATGCTGATGCTCACCCGGATTCCACCGATGCTCGCACCGCTGGGAAACGCGCTGGTCAGCGCCATCTACGACGCGCCCCTGCGGCGCGCCACAGGGGTCGCCGAGCCGGGGTGGCCGGTCCGGGCCGGCCTGCACGCGGCGCTGAGGACACGCGCGCGGTGGCAGCGGTGGTTCGGCGCGCCCCGGACGACGGCGTTGTTCGCCGACGGGATCACCACGAAGAGCTACCCCGACGGGTACGACATCAGCCGGCTCGGTCCGCGGCACGACCGCGTACCCGAGTAGCGCCGCGGTCGTCAACGACAGCTCAGGGTGCTCACCAGGAGGTGTGCCGCCGGGTCCGGGCTCCCGTGCCCGCCGCCGTTGCCGTCGAGGGTGGTGAGCTGGGCGCGGATCTGTTCGGCCTCGGGCATGTCGAGGTCGGTGTAGAGGGTGAGCGCCCGGCGGAAGTGGTCACGGGCGGAGGTGGGGGCCCCGAGAGCGCGGTGGGCGTGACCGAGTCCGGCATGGGTGCGGGCGTGCTCGTGGTACGCGCCGATCTCGACAGCGATCGCGTGTGCCGCGCTGTGGTGGGCGAGGGCGGCATCGACGTCGCCCGTGACGCGAAGGGCCTCGGCGATTCCGTTGAGCGCGCTGGCCTCCCCGTACCGTTCGCCGGTCTCGCGAAAGATGTCAAGCGACCGCTGGTGGTGGCGGCTGACCTGGCCGAGACGGGTGTGCAGCGTGCCGAGGCTGTTCAGCGTCCAGGCCTCACCCGTGTGATTGCCGAGTTGCCGGTACATCGCCAGGGCCCGCTCCAGGTGGACCACTGCGGCCCGGTGCCGACCCAGCCGTATCTCGATGTCGCCGAGGGTGTTCAGCGTCCAGGCCTCGCCGGTACGACCGCCGAGCCGCTGGAACAGGATCAGGGATCGTTGCGCGTGCCGGGCGGCCAGCGCGTACTGACCCAGTTGCGCCTCGACCTCACCGAGATTGTTCAACGCGTGTGCCTCCCCGGCCTGGTGGCCGGCCTGTCGGAACAGGGCCAGGGCCCGGCCGTAGCTGGTGGCGGCGGGCCGGTTGCGGCCGAGCTGCGACTCGATGACACCGATGTTGACAAGCGCGCGGGCTTCGCCGACGTGGTCGCCGATCCGTCGGAACAGGGTCCGGCCCTGCTGGAGGTGCTCGGTGGCCGGCCCGTACCGGCCGAGCTGCGCGTACGTGGCGCCGAGGCTGGTCGAGGCGTGGGCCTCCCCGGCGGCGTCCCCGGCCCGGCGAGCGGCGCTGCGCGCGTGCTCGTGGATGGCCAGGGCGTCGGTGGGATACCCCCCGTGCAGGTACTGGAACAGGCTGGCCGACAGCCGGGTGCTGTGGGAGTGCCAGCCGTGGGCGGCGGTGTGCGCGGCGACGGCGACCAGCGCCGGGCGTTCGGTGTCCAGCCAGCCGCGGGCGGTGTCCGAGTCGAGCGGAGTCGGCACCGTGACACCACCGGAGGACGCCTCGCGGCGCGAGCCGGCCGGATACAGGACGTCCATGGCAGCGGCGCTGGTGGCCACGTAGTAGTCGAACAGCCGGGTCAGCGCCGCCCGCCGTTCGGGTGGCGGGTCTTCGTCGCCGCACCGGCTGGCGGCGTACGCGCGAATGAGGTCGTGCAGCGCGTACCGGCCAGGGGTGGCCTGTTTCAGCAGGTGATCCCGGTGCAGGTGGTGCAGGTGAACCTCCGCGTCGGACGCGGAGATGCCGGTGAGGGCAGCGACGGCCGGCGCGTCGAAATCATCGCCGGGATGTGCCGCCACGAAGCGCAACAGCCGTCGCCGGTCGGTGGGCAGATCCCGGTAGGAGAGATCGAAGGCGAGCTCCACGCTGAGGTCGAGGCGCTGCTGGCTGTGACGTTCGTCGAGCCTGTCGGCATGGTCGGTCAACGTCCAGCCGGTGGTGCTTCGGAGGTGAGCGTTCACCAGCCCGAGCGCCAGGGGGAGGTGGCCGCACCGCTGCGCGATCCGGGCCACGGCGTTCGGGTCGGAGCCGCCGGGGAGCGGCGCCCCGCCCACGGCGAGCAGGGCAGCCGACTCGTCCGGTGTGAACAGGTCCACGGTGAGCTGGGTGGCGTGCGGCAACTCGCTGAGGTCGCGCCGGCTGGTGATCAACACCGGGCAGCCCGGAGCGTCGGGCAGCAGCGGACGGGCCTGTTCGGCGTCGCTGGCGTTGTCCAGCACCACCAGAGTGCGGGTGCCGACCAGGAGGCGGCGGTAGGCGGCGACCCGGGCGGGCAGGTCGTACGGGATCTGCTGGCCGGCAACGCCGAGCAGGCGCAGGAAGCCCTCCAGGACCGAGGCTGGGTCGGCCGGCGGTTGACCGGGGTCCGGGTGGAACCCGCGAAGGTTGACGAACAGGATCCGGTCGAACGGTTTCCTGCGGTGCACGGCATGCGCGGCGTGGGCGGCGAGTTGGGTCTTGCCGACGCCCGCCATGCCCTGGATCGCCAGCACGACCCGGCCACCGTCCAGGTCGGCCCTGCGTAGTTCCCGTCGGATCCGGTTCAGCGCGGCGGTACGACCGACGAAGTCGGCAAGGTCCTGCGGCAGGTTGTCCTGGACCCGCACCTGCGACGCGGCCCGGGCTTCCCCGCCGACGACTCGAAGCGCCTGCCGCCACTGCGCCGCGTACCCGACGTCTGGATGCAGCGCTTCGACAACGGCGATCACCAGATCCGTGTTGATCCGCCGTCGGCCGCCCTTGAAACAGTCGGCGACTGTCGTCCTCCTGGCAATCACACCGGGTCGGCCGGTGGCCTTCCAGGCCGCGTTGATCCGATTCTTGATCGTGTCGTAGGACGGGTCGCCGGCCCAGACCTTCAGGGTCCGTAGTCGATGGGCCACCTCGTCCAGGGAGTCGGCCCGTCCGGGATCCGGCGGCGCCAGCCCGCTTCCACTCGAAAGCGACTCGGTCACGGCGGCTCCTGGACGGTCTCATCTCGGGTTTCTGTTCCTACTAGACCCCCGCCGTCCGGCAGCGTCACCGGATCTGTCCTTGATCCGCCGAGGCGACACCGAGCGCACCGGTGGTGGCCGTCCGGAGTCGTCCGGGATCCACCCACGGTCCGGCGGCTCGCCACACACTTCACCGAGGTGCTGGTCCGGGCACCGGCGGCCACCGCCGGTCGCGGCCGGGCCAGCCGTGCGAATCCGGGAGGGAGGTGTCGCCATGAAGATCCAGATCCGTCGTCTCGAGAAGATCGAGACCACTGTCATCTGCGCTTGCAGCCCCTGCACGGACTGCTGACCCGACTGTCCTGGCCACCGCCCGGGCGGGCGGTGGCCAGGACCGCCACGACGACCGGGAGCGACGGTCGACCCCACCAGGAACCGAAGGAGCGAGTACGGATGAGGCGACCCCGTATCAAGAGCGTGTTTCCACCCATCCCGCTGGGCGACGGCCGCATCCGCATCGGCGGTGGCGACTACGGCATCGCCTCGGAGATGGTCGACGACGAGCGCGGCAACACCTGGCACCTGTTGAGCCTGCTGGACGGTACGCGAACCCGGCCCGAGCTGGCGGACGCGATGGCGGAGCACGATCCGGGCATCACCGCCGTCGACGTCGACGACTCCGTCGACGCGCTGATCGGCATGGGCTTCGTGGAGGACGCCGCCGTACCCCCGCCGGCCCGGCTGCCGGCGGCGGAGCGCGAGCGGTACCGGCGCAACCTGGAGTTCTTCTCCTACTTCCACAAGCCGCCGCTGACCGCTGCCGACTTCCAGCTACGGCTGCGCGACGCCCGGGTCACGGTGCTCGGGATCGGCGGCCTCGGGTCCTACGTGGCCATGAGCCTGGCCGCCATCGGGGTCGGGGACATCCTGCTCGTCGACGACGACGACGTGGAACTGATGAACCTCAACCGCCAGGTGCTCTACACCGACGCCGACGTCGGGCAGCCCAAGGTGACCGCCGCCGTCCGCCGGCTGACCGAGATCAACCCGCACGTGCGAATCAGCGCGCGCAACGCGCGGGTCGACGGGGTGGCGGCCGCCCGCGCCTGCATGACCGGCCGAGACCTGGTGATCTGCGCCGCTGACCGGCCTCGGCTCACGCTCTACCAGTGGCTGAACGAGGCGGCCCTGCGGGAGGGCACCGCGTGGATGCGCGGTTCCAACGACGGGCTCACGGTCAGCCTCTTCCTGCACGTGCCCTACCAGACCGCCTGCTTCCAGTGCGTCGAGCAGGACGCTGCGGCCAACCACCCGGAGTACAAGCCGATGGCCGAGTATGTGGTCGGGGTGATCGGCGACCGGACCATCAACCCGTGCAACGCGCCGATGGCCGGGATGATCGGCAACCTGGCCGCCCTGGAGGCCGTCAAGCACCTCACCGGCATGGCGGAACCGGTAATCGTCGGCCGGAAGCTCGTCGTCGACGTGCACCGGATGGAGACGCAGTTCGCCGAGGGCACACTGCTCGACGACTGCGCCGCCTGCGGCCCGGACGGCCGGGTCCCCCGCCCCGGCGACCAACGGGCCACTGTCGGGTCCGGGTCCGCGACGTGACAAGCACGCTCGCCGACACCACAGTCGTCCGGCTGCATCCGCTGCACATCGGCGAGAGCGAGGACGGTGTGTGCGAGGTCGGCCGGGTCGACACCGGCGACTTCGTCGAGCTGCCGGCCGAGGGCGTCGACCTCGTCCGGTGGCTCGGCGAGGGACTGCCGCTCGGCGAGGTCCGCCGGCGGTTCGCCGACCGGTACGGCACCGAGCCGGACCTCGCCGACTTCCTCGACGGCATCGCGTCCTGCGGCTTCCTGCGGGTGGACGCCGCGACGGGCGACGGCGTTGCACCGGCGACCGGGGCCGGCACCGGCGCCGAGGTGTCCCGCCGGGGAGTGGCGGTGCTGGCGAACCTGTCGCCGCACCGGGTCTCCTGGCTGCTCGCGCCGCCGATGCGGCCGCTCTACGTCGGCGGCTGGCTGACCGTACCGTTGCTGCTGGCGTTCGTTCCCACGCTGCGGCCCACCCCGGCCGACGCGTTCCTGCTGGACGGGGTGCTGGCCAACGCCCTGGTCGTCGCGATGGTGGCCTGGATGCTGGTGCTGCTGCACGAGTTGGCGCACGCGGCCACCGTGCGGGCGTTGGGCGTCACCGGACGGCTCTCCATCAGCCGAAGGCTGTGGTTCCTTGTCGCGCAGACCGAGATGTCAGCTGTCCGGTCCGTGCCCAGGCGTCGCCGTTACGCCCCGTACCTGGCCGGGCTGACCTGGGACCTGTTGCTCATGTCGGCCTGCCTGGTGCTGCAACTCGCCGGTGTGCACGAGCGGCTGGTGCGCGGCGTCGTCTACACGCTCACGCTGTCGGTGGTCTACCAGTTTCTGGTGTTCATGCGCACCGACGTCTACTACGTGCTGGGCAACTGGCTGCGGCTGGGCGACCTGATGGGAGACACCCGGCGGTGGCTGGCCAACCAGGTGCGGCGGCTGACCGGCCGCGACCCCGGGCACGACCTCGGCGGTGTGCCGGCCCGGGAACTGCGGATCATCCGCTGGTACGCGCCGTTGTACCTGCTGGGCTCGCTCGCCGTGACCGCGGCGCTGCTGGCCCTCACGGTGCCCGCCATGGTGACGATGGTCCGGCTGGCCGTCGACGGACTCGACGCTCCGGTCGACGGGCTCGCCTTCTGGAACGGCGTCGGCTTCCTCGGGCTCGTCGCCCTGCAACTCGCCACCTTCGGCTGGGTCCTCGTCACCGAACGGCGCACCGCCGCCTGACCGGCTCGTCCACCGCAACGCCCGTCACCACGAAGTGAGGACGCCTCCCGTGCCACTGACCGCGCCGCACCGACTGCTGGCCGCCCTACTGACGCCGGCCCTGGCCACCGGCCCGGTCGCCGCCGTGGCCCCACCGCAGGCGACCGCCGCCGGGCCGGTCCGAGCCGTCATCGTCGTTCTCGCCGACCAGCACGACACCACTCCCGGGCGGCGGCTCGCCGACCGGGCCGCCCGGATCACCGCCGACCAGCAACCGATGCTCACCGACCTGCGCCGGATCGGCGCCACCCGGGTGGCGCCCCTCCGCCTGGTGAACGCCATCGCCACGACCCTGCCGGAGCGGGCCGCGGCGGAGCTGGCGACCCGGCCCGGGGTACGAGCCGTACTGCCCGACACCCCGCTGCGACTGCGCCAACCGGTCGCCCCGAACCGGCCGGCGTCACCGGCCGGCGGGGCCGGGATGGGTGCCCGCACCTGCGCCGGGCCGGATCAACAGCCGCTTACCGAACCGGAAGGGCTGGCGTTGACGCGTACTGTCGGGTCGGCCCAGGGGCCCGGCGCCCACGACCTGGCCGACGGGTCAGGGGTGCGGGTCGGCGTGCTCGGCGGGGCGATCGATCCGGCGGCGGCCGAGTTCGTCCGCGACGGGCGGTCGGTGGTGGCCGGCTACGCCGACTTCACCGGCGACGGCCTCGACGCCCCCTCGTACATCCTGGAATCCTTCGGCGACGCCAGCGTCGTGGCGGCCCAGGGCGTCGGCGTCTACGACGCCGGGCGGTACGCGCATCCGGCGCACCGCCCCGACGGACCGTGCCCGATGCGGATCCTCGGCGTCGCGCCGGCCGCCACCGTGCACGTCGCCAAGGTCTTCAGCAACGTCGCGGCGCCCACGTCGGTTGTCCTGCAGGGCATCGAGTGGGCGGTGCTCCACGAACGCGTCGACGTGCTGAACGAGTCGTTGGTGGGCTACGGCTACCCGGACACGGCGGCCAACGCCCTGCGGCTGGCCAACGACGCGGCCGTCGCGGCGGGAGTGACAGTGGTGGTGGCCACCGGGGACGCCGGGCCGGACGGAACCTTGGGTTCGCCGGCCAGCGACCCGGACGTCATCGCCGTCGGCGCGAGCACCCAACTGCGTGCGTACGGCCAACTCGGGTACGGCGGGTCGCCGCTCGGCGACGGCGGCCACCGGTCCGACTCGGTGTCCGCGTTGAGCTCCGGCGGCACCGCACAGGCGGAACCCCGCACCGTCGACCTCGTGGCGCCCGGCGACACCGGGTGGGCTGCCTGCTCGACCGACACCGCGCGCTACCAGAGCTGCGTCTCCTTCTTCGACGGCGGCACCCCCAGCCCGTTCTTCCTGTTCGGCGGCACCAGCGCGGCAGCGCCGTTCGTGGCCGGGGCGGCGGCGCTGGTGATCCAGACGGTACGCCGGCACACCGGCGGCACACCGACCCCCGAGCAGGTCAAACGCATCCTCATGAGTTCCGCGACCGACCTGCGGCAGCCGGCCGACCAGCAGGGAGCCGGGCGGGTGGACACCCTCGCCGCGGTGCGGCTTGCCGCCGCCCTGACCGACCACCCGGACTCCGCCGCCCCTACCGGGTCCGCTGGTCGGCTGGCCTCGCGGGACGCGGCGGGGCTGCTGGTCGCCACCTCGACGGCGAGCGTCACCGGCGCGGCGGGGCGGGTCACGCCGGTAGCGGTGCACCTCACCAATCCGAGCGGCCACGCCCGTCGCGTCACCGTCGGCCTGCGGTCCACCGCGCCGGCCCGCAGCCTCGCCGCCGGTCAGGTGACGCCGGTCGCGGGGACGGGCACGGCCTTCGTCGACTCCGACGGCGTACCGGCGAACGCCCGCCGGGTGCCGGTCACCGTGCCCGGCGGGACCGACCAGCTCCACACCGCGGTGGCCTGGGACCCCCTGTCGCATGCCGCGCCGGTCGCGGTGAGCGTCTTCGATCCCGCCGGCCGGCTCGCCGGTTACTCACTGCCGCTGGGCAACGGGGGGTACGGGCGGGTGACGGTGGCCCGGCCACCGCCGGGCCGCTGGACCGTGGCGATCTGGACCCGCGACGACGGGTCACCGCCGGTGGGTGCGGTTCGGTACGACGTCACCGCGCTGCGGCTGACCGCGCGCAGCGGCCCCTCGGTCGTCGTACCGCCCGGCGCTACGCGGACCGCCTGGTTGCCGGTCCGCCTGCCGACCACGGCCGGCGACTCGTCGCCCGCCGTGACCGTCGTGGCCGGCGCGACGGCTTACGCGGCACTTCCGTTGGGACTGCGGGCGCTGGTTTCGACCGGTCCCTCGGGCGGCAGCTTCGGCGGCACCTTCTCCGGCGGCAACGGCGCCCTCGCCGGGTGGGCGCTGCTCGGGCAGCGGCGCAGCTTCCAGTTCGACGTACCAGCCGGAAAGCCGGCGCTGGCCGTGTCGGTGCGGGCCGGCGACGACCCGGGGCTGGAGGTCTGGGGCTTGCTCGTCGACCCGTCCGGGATGCCGCTCGCGGCAAGCAGCTCGCGCTCCGGGGGGACCACGGCACCGCCCCGGTTGGACCTGGTGCGGCGTGCCCCGCAGCCAGGTCGATGGACAGTGGTGCTGGTGCTCACCGCTCCGACCGCCACTGTCCGGACCAGCCAGCCGTTCCACGGCCGGGTCGGATTCGCCCCGCCGTCGATGGTCGCGACCGGCGTGCCGGCGGGTGCCGTGCTGCCGGCGGGTCGTCCGGCCGAGGCCACCCTCACCATCACCAACACCGGTACGGCACCGGCGTCGTACCTCGTGGACGGCCGGCTGGACGCCATGGGCGAGGTGCCGCTGCGGCCGGTGGCGTCCGCCACGTATCAGACACCGGTGTCCGCCGTCGACGTCTACCCGCGCTTCGCGGTTCCGACCGGCACGACCCGGCTGCGGATGTCGGCCGATTCGGCGGTGCCGCACGTGCTGGACACGCAGCCGTACGGCGAGAACGGTTACTACGTCGGTGACCCGGACCTGGCCGGAACCGCCGGCCGGCGCTCGGAGGTGGTCGTCTCATCGGCTGAGGTGTCGGCCACGACCTGGATCTGTAACGCCAACCGGGCCGGCCCGTTCGGTGGCGCACCCCAGCCGCCGGCCCGGGTGGACTGCGCGGCGACCGCCCTGACTCGACTCTTCGACCGGCGCATCACGTCGTCCACCGGCAGTTACTGGCGGCGGGTGGTCGAAGGGTCGACCGAGCCATCCACGCCGCTGACGCTGGCGCCTGGACAGAGCGGCCGGGTCACCGTGATCTTCAGCGCGGACGAACCGGTGGGAGAACAGGTCACCGGGTCGCTGACGGTGACGACCCTCGACGCACGTACCGGGTTCGCCGCTGAGGTGGCCGCGGTGCCCTACGCGTACACGCTGCGACAGACCCACGCCTCGGTGGTGAGGTCGACTGTGGGTGCCGGAGGCCCGTAGGGTCCCGGACGGTCGCCTTCCGCGCCGCTGATGTCGCCGAGGCGTGTCGGCTGGTACACCTGCTCGTCCAACTCGCCACCGTCAAACCCGGCTAGCGCTTTCCGTCCGTGCCGCCGGCCGGTGTCGCCCGCCGGGCGGGGCCGGTCACGGCGGCCCGGGTAGCGGGCCGCCGTGACACCTGCGAACCAGCTCAGCAGCCGAGCCTCCTGGTGGAGAGAGCGATGTCGTCGACCCAGAGGTCGAACTCGCCAGGTGTGGTGCCGCCCTGGTAGAGCTGCCAACCGATCTTCACGGTGTTCACCGTCGGCAGGACGAAGGGCACGTCGTTGCCGCCGTGCTCGGTCGTGGAAGCGGTCAGCTCCGGGTTCGCCACGCCGTCGATCCACACCGCGACGCGGTTGTCCGTCGGGTCGAGTTTCCACTCGACGCACTGCCAGGTGTCCTCCGTGACCGGGGCCGACTCCCGCCAGTTGGTCCAGTCGCCGGTCGGGCCGCCGTCGGCGCCCACACCCCAGAAGATTCCGGGGACCGTGGGCGCGTACTGACCGCCGACTGGACGGACGACCTCCGGACTGCCGGTGCCGGTCGCCTCCACCAGGGTGAAGTGCGCCCAGTCGGGGGCGGTGGGGAAGGCATCGACGCGCAGTCGCATCCGGCCGTAGAAGCGGTTGCCCGGCGCGGCGAAATCGTCGACGCGCAGGAAGGCGCGCCCGTTGTCCACAGTGTGGATGTGCAGCACCTGGTTGCCGTGGCGGGCACGCTCGACGGTGAGCGTGCCGTTGCGCGTGTCGACGCCCCAGTCCAGCGTGCTGGCCCCGCCGCGCGGCAACCGCTCGAAGTCTTCGCAGAAGAGCAGGCCACGGGTACAGGAGCGCGGGGAGGCACCGGACGCGGCGGCCGGGACGCTGCCGGCCGTGGTGCCGAGGATCAGGGCGGCGGTGCACACCGCGAGGAAACGGCGCATTGTCATCCTCCATGACGTGGGGCCCCTCCCGTGCGGGCAGGGCCGGAGTACCTTCCCCGGACATCGCGATCACTGCTCACCTCGTCGCCGATCTCGGTGCGTCGACATGGCGAAGGGCGAGCGTCTCGGTGTCGTGGGAATACGGGGCCTGGACACGTACGACGGACGCCTGCCCGTCGTCGTGAAGATGGCCCGGCGATGCGGCGCGTCCGCCGAAATGGCGCGACGCTGGCACCGCGCTGCTCCCGTGCTGCCCGTTTCCAGCACGGTTGCCCCCGTGCTGCGGCGATGGGAGCCATTCCAGCACACCCGCAGTCGATCCAGCAATATCGACTGGCATCGCTACTTCGTCAGAAGGTGGCGATCGGGTTGACCGGGCTGCCGGACGTACCGGCGAATCGGACCGGCGCGACCGCCAGGTGGAAGTCCCACTGGTCGAGCTCGGCAGCCGTCGTCGCGCACGCCTCCAGGTCGCAGTTGTCGAGCAGCCACAGACCCATCGCGACGAGGCTCACGGCGTGCACCGGCATCAACACGTCCCCGTACCCCGACGGCTGAACGTCCTGGGGGGTGTCGGCGCCGATCAGTGCGACCTGCCGTTCCTGCAGCCACGGCAGGCAGGACGCGTGCCAGCCGGCCTGCGTGAAACCGATGGCCGCACCGGTCTCGTGCCGGAAGCGGCCGAAGCCGGTCCGCAGGAGCACCGCGTCGCCCGGTCGCACCCGCACACCCTGGCGGCGCTCGGCCTCCTCGAGATCGTCGGGGAACACACCCTCCCCCGGCTCCAACCACGGCACACCGCGGACCCCCGCGACGTCCAGCAGGACACCCCGCGTGATGATCCCGTTCGCGGCCGCCGTGACGGCCGCCCACGCCGAACCCGTCGCGGCGTCGACCAACGAGTGCGACCGCCCGTTGTACATCGCGCCGTCCCAGAAGATGTGGCACGGCGAATCGACGTGGGTGAGGGTGTTGCCGTGGAACGTGATGCCGAGCCGCTCAGACGAGAAACCCCACCGCCGGTCGGCGTGGAAGGCGGGCACCGGCATGTTCTCGGCACCCGGCATGTCGGCGGCGCACGGGCACGTCGTCGTCGCCCGTTCCATGTCCTGCGGTACGGCAATCTCCCACGCGCACGACACGCTCCTGCCGTGGCGCACCGCCCGCGCCGCCGCCAGCCGGACGTCGTCGGTGATGTGGTTGAGCGTCCCGCGCTCGTCGTCGTCGCCCCACCGTCCCCAGTTCGACAGCGTGTCGAAGTATCCGAGCACGTCGTCCTGGGTGGGCAGTGATCGCCCTGCCGTCATCTGGGCACCGACTCCTCTGGTCAGGCGGCCGAGGTGCCGCAGGCAGCGGCATTTCGCCCTCGCCGTTGATCTGCCACCGGCCCGCTGAACTGGCATGACAGTACCTCAGCGGGCCAGCAGCGGGCCGCCCAGAAGGTCGGGTACGACGCGTCGCTGGCGCGGTGGCAGCGCACTCGTCGCGCAGCGCCCCTGGCCCGCCGTTGTCAATCCGTCGGCTCCGGCGCACCCCGCTGCTCACGCCGGCACGGGGACGCGACAGACACCAGTGCCCGTCAGCACGAGGGCGGTCAGCGGCCCGCCGTCCCGAGGATGACGGTGAGGTCTTCCTCGGCCGCCAGCACAGCACCGTCGAACTCCAGTTGTGCGGCGGCGACCGCGGCTGCCCGGTCATTGCCTGGCCAGAAGTGGGTGAGCAGCAGTCGGCGGGCTCCCGCCCGGCGAGCCCAGTGACCGGCCTCGGTGGAGGTCATCAGATTGCGGGTGGGCTGGCTGGTCTCGCCGTCGCGGTCGGTGGCCTCGACGATGAACAGGTCGGCGTCACGGCCGAGTTCGGCAAGCACCGAGGTCGGTCCGGTGTCCCCGGAGTAGGCCACGGCTGTCCCGTCAGCCTCTAGGCGGACGCCCACGTTGGGCACGTGGTGCGGGAGCGACAGTCCGGTCAGGTCGAACGGGCCCACCCGGTAGGTGCCGGGCAGTGGATGCAGGTCAAAGACCGCGGCCAGGTCGGCGTCCGGCTCCAGGCCGCTGATCCGGTCGAGCACGCCGGGCGGGCAGTACAACGGCAGGCGTGATCCACCGACGTCACCGTAGAGCCGCATCCGGAACAGCCCGTGCAGGTCGATGCAGTGATCGGGATGTTCATGGGTGATGACGACAGCGTCAACCGCACCATCCGGCCAGTGCGCGAGCAGCCGCGGCAGCGTGGCGTAGCCAAGGTCGAGCACCAAGCGGTAGCCGTCCCAGTCCACGGCGAAACCGCTACAGGCACGGCCCGGCTCGGGAAAGGCACCAGAACTACCGAGTACGGTCACCTGTCGCATTCGCACAGCATGCCCGACTGCCAGGTCCCTCTCCCGTGCCCGGACCGGGTTGGGGAGTTTGGGCTCCATCCGGTCGCGGGCTGGCGGTGAGCATCGCCGTAGCGCAGCCGGACGCCGGGCCGGTCCCTAGCCGCCCGCAGGCGCAGAGCCGACGCCGGGACGGACTTGACGCACCGACGGTTCATCACGCATGGTCGGTTACATTGATGGTTACGGATGCGACACGAGGAGGATTGATGAAGGCCGTCGTCACCACCGCCTCGGTTGCGGCCCTGCTGCTCCTGACCACGGGCAGCGCGTCCTACGGACGGCCAGCGGCGGATGCGCCCTGCGCCGGGCAGATCCACCCGAACCCGGGCTTCGAGCGCGGCACCACCGGCTGGACCGCCGGCCCCCGCATCGTCGTGTTCGGCGACGCGACCCGGCCCGCACACACCGGTCGCGCGTACGCCACCTTCGCGGGACTGGACGTGACGCGTGGCGACCTGCTGCGCACCACCGCCACGGTGCCAGCCGACTGCGACCTGACGGTCCGCTTCTGGGTCCGGACCACCACCACGGAGACCAGCCGCGGCGACTATCTGAACGTTGGGCTGGCGGTCACCGGGATACCCCCGAAGACGAGGTTCTCGCTGGCCTTCGACGGCGGAGCACAGTGGCGGCAATACACCATGTCGACTGGGACTGCGACTACCGAGCGCACCGCGACTGTCAGCTTCGTCGCCAGCGAGACGGCCGGCAACGGCGCCACAGCCTTCGACGTCGACGACGTGACGTTCACGTTGAGCTGACCACGACGGGGACCGCCAGGACGCGCTTCCACCGCACGACGGACATCGCGGGATCCGTGCCGCACGGTATTTCCCAGCGTCAGCCAAGAGGTCCGGTGCCTGGTTCTCGGCCCTGCCCGTCGCCAATCGGTTGATCGCCTGGGGGGTGACGCGGTACCTACGGCGTCCCCGTCGTCGCCGACGGCGCAGATTTGAGATCGACGTTCACCAATGTATGGTGGAAACGCTCCCAGATCGCGTCCACCACCCCCCACCTGCTCGAGGAGCTAAACATGTCGCGACCTCGTCGTCGCCCGGCCACCACGCTGGCCGGGCTGCTCATTCTGGCCCTGTCTGCGCTCCTGTTGCCACCGGCGTCGGTGGCCAGCACCGCCGCGGCCGGCCCATCCCAGACCCGCGCGGCGCCACTCACTGAGCTGACCGTGGTATCCGAACGGGTGGCTTTCGGTCTGCAGCGTCCGATCGCGATCACCGGGCTGCCAGACGGCCGCATGCTGATCGCGGAGAAGGCCGGCACCGTCCGCGCCTACCACCCCGACACCGGCCTGGCAGCCGAGCCGGTGCTCGACCTGACCGCCCGGATCGACACATCGGACAACGAGCGCGGCCTCCTCGGCATCACACCCGCGCCGAACTTCGCGCGGACCGGGATGCTCTACGTGGCCTACACGAGCCTGCCGGCCGGCACGCTGACCCTGGCGCGAGTGCCCATCGGCGCTCCCGACCGGGTGCAGGTGCTGCTCACCCAGGAGCACGCCGAGTTCGGCAACCACAACGGCGGACAGGTGGCGTTCGGTCGCGACGGCTACCTCTACTGGTCCACCGGCGACGGTGGCAACGCGAACGACCCGTTCAAGAGCGGCCAGAACCTGGGCACCCTGCTCGGCAAGATTGTGCGGATCGACGTCAACCGCTCCTGCGGGGGCAAGCCCTACTGCGTGCCCTACGACAACCCGTTCGTCCGCACGCCGGGCGCGCGGCCGGAGATCTGGGTCTACGGGCTGCGCAACCCGTGGAAGTTCTCCATCGACCCGGCCGACAACTCGCTGTGGATCGGCGATGTCGGCCAGGGCCTGATCGAGGAGATCAACCACATCCGCCCGTCGCAACGTGGCGCGAACCTTGGCTGGTCCTGTCGAGAGGGCACGCCGGTCTTCGACCAGACGCAATGCCGACCGGGCGTGCGGCTTACCGACCCGATCGTCGAATACGACCACTACATGACGGAGAACTGCTCCATCATCGGCGGCCTGGTGTACCGGGGGTCCGTCACCCCGGAGGCGCGGGGGACCTACATCGCGAGCGACTACTGCTCGACCCGCGCGTTCGCCGTGCGTCCCAAGTCCACGGGTGGCTACGAGTCCGCCGAGATCGGCACCTTCCCCACCCAACCGACGGCGTTCGGCGCCGATGTGAACGGCGAGCTGTACGTGCTCAGTGACCTCCCGGGCTGGCTGAACAAGGTGCGGTTCGAGCGC
This sequence comes from Micromonospora sp. NPDC005215, assembly GCF_040607915.1. Lineage (NCBI taxonomy): Bacteria > Bacillati > Actinomycetota > Actinomycetes > Micromonosporales > Micromonosporaceae > Micromonospora > Micromonospora sp. NPDC005215. The sequence goes on from NZ_JBEXHQ010000005.1 coordinate 111,055, forward strand.
GTCCAGCCAGCCGCTGGCGGCGGGGCGGCGAACCGCTGACCAGCCCCACCGTACGACGCCGCCCCGGGTGCGCGTCCACCACCCGGCCGGAGTGTCGGACCCCGAAGGCTTCGGGGCGTTGGGGGTGCCGGAGACGCTGAGACACACGCACGAGCTGGCGGAGGGCATGGGGCTTCCTGGGCCCCGCCCTCCGCCCTCTGCTCGCGGGTGCTCAGCCGCGGCCAGGCTGATGATCGCGCCCGGTGCGGCAGGCTGCCGCACCGGGCTACTCGCTGAACGTCGTCACGGGAAGCGCCTTGTCCAGCCGACCGGCAGCCAGGTCGTCGTGGCGAATCACGAAACTTCCGCAGGCGAACTCGTCGGCCAGGGAGAAGCGGGCGAGTGACAACCACTCACTCGCCAGCCGGTGCTTCTCCTGTTCCACATGGGAATACCATCTCGCCACCGGGATGACGATCTCGCCGGCCTTCTCGCGTCCCGCGAGGGTCTGCTCCGCAAAGCTCGTGATCACGTCATCATCGGCATACCCGCCGAGGTAGGCGCTGGCGAGCCCTTCGTCAGGCGGCCAGAGCTCGTAGGCCAGAGCACAGACGGCGTCCAGGTGCGGCAGGTCACGGGCCACCTGCTGCTGGAAGGGCGACAGGTCGTCATCGTCCTCGTTCGTCCCGAGCCAACCGGGCAGCTGCGCCACGAGCGTGGCGCCGAGGTCGTACCGCTCGCCGACGAACTCGGAGTTCGGGGGTCCTCCGCCATCTCGGCATCGGTGCCGGCCGGCACATGGACGACTCGAGAGCGGTTGCGCTCCCCGGACCCCCGCTCAACCGGATCGACAAGCGGAGGTGCCTGGTGAACCTACTGATCTCGTGTCCGGGATGCCCAACTCGAGCACGGCACGACGAAACTGACCCTGATGATCCATCGCCCGGCGCGATGTCACGAAGACGACAGCGAGAGAACGAGCCCCGTTACGGACTGGCCGCGGCCCGCACGCGCCGCTGTCGGCAATGGCGCTGTGGTCGCCGTGACCACCACGGACGCCCGCTGCTTCCTGGTGCGCCGGTGGTGCCCCCGGTTGCGCACCGGTGATTGGATGTGCTGATGGATTCGTGGGAAGCAATATTGCTCGTCATCGCCACGATCGGGTCGGTGGGGGCTGCGGTCGGGGCCTGGTCCCAGGAGAGGCGCCGCTCGACGACCCACCTCGCGGCCGTCCAGCGCAAGCTCGATCTGATAATGGATCACCTCGGCATTGCCGAGCCTGTGGAACCAGAAGTCGTCAGGCACCTGGAGAACGGCCGGATGATTCATGCTGTTCGCGCGTACCGCAAGCAGACCGGCACGAGCCTGATCGAGGCGAAGCAGGCGGTGGACCGGATCGCCAGCAGCCTCCATCTCGAGCGGTAACGCCGCGCACCACTCCGGCCCGGAGCGTTGCCGTTCCGGGCCGGAGCAGTGTCGGGGTTGCTGTTCCTGCCGATCAGGTGATGTTGATGTCGCTGCACCACATGTAGGTCTGGTCCATGTGTGATGCCTTCCAGACCACGAACAGGATGTGGTTTCCGCTGCGTCCCGAGGTCGAGACGTTGAACGAGATGTTCTGCGTCGGCGCGTAGCGCCCGGTCGTCGTGATCAGGTCAAGGTTGCCCCACCCGAGCCGCTGGCTGCTCGGGTTGAATCCCTGCTTGGTGACGTAGATCTGGAAGTAGTCAGCACCGTGGCTGGCCTGGTCGTAGAACTGGACGGTGAAGTTGCGGCTGACGGTGGTCGTCTTCCATGCCCCGGGCTGGTTCACCGTGTCGTTCCTGGAAAGGGCGTTGCTGCACAGCTGCCCATCCGGGGTACGGGCCTGGATCTGGCCGCCGAGGCCGTCGCGCAGCTGGCTCATCCAGTTCCACATGGTGTCGGGATTGGCCTGGAACGCCCGATAGCACATGGGGTCCTGTTGCTGCATTGCCGGGTTCGTGTGTTGGTTGCCCCAGGCCTTCCAGCATTGGTAGGCGCGACTCGCCGGGTTGATGACAGTGCCGTGGGCCTGGGCCGCGCCGGCCCAGGACAGCGTGCCGGCAACCATGGCGAACAGCGTGACGAGCACCTGGAGGGACCGACGGACGGTTGACCTGGACCGCCCGCTGGATTGATCGGACTTTTGTAGACGCACTGTTCGTCCTCCGTTCTTCGGTACTAAAGATCAGAATGGGAACGCTCCCAAACCAACTGTTACATCCATGACCGTAAATATCAATACTCATCTATTTCTGGTCAGTGTGGATCAAGCTGACCCGGGATCGCCGTCGAGCGCGGCTCCCCCGGAACCATCCCCCAACCTGCCGGCGGCAACGGATCAGCAGCCGGACGGGGCCGCTCGGTCGACCCACCTGGCCGGGGCCCGCACCGGACGGTGCGGCACGGGTTGCTGACCCGACACCGGATCAACGCCGGGTCTGCGCACCGAGGTCCGCGGCGCTAACCGCATCCACCGCAGTACACGGACGGTTCACACCTGCCGCAGGACCGGTGGGGGAAAGTCGCGGCCGGTCGCAGATTCGGACCTGGCAGCCGGGTGGGTGCGGGTACGACCGCCCGGCATGGTCAGAGCCCGGCCGCTGCGTCGTACCGGCGGCGCTGGTCGGCCATCTCCGACTCGGCAAGCGCCTCCTTGAGCGCCAGCTCCGCGTACTTGGCCGGGAACATCTGCCGCAGCCGGTCGGTGAACATGACCTCGGCGGTCGCCTCGACCACCTGGATGCCCGGCGGCTCGGAGGACATGTCCATGATCACCGGGCCGGCCAACTTGACCGCCACATCCCAGGGGCGCCCCTGCTCCGCGACCCCGCAGAGGTGGAAGCCATAGACCGTCCGTACGTCGGCGAGCGCGGTGACCTCGCTCGGCTCGTAGCCGTAGACGCGGACCCCGCAGATCACCGCTGGCTTATCCCCGGTGGCAGCCTGCTGGGCATTGTGTCCGGCGTGGTTGTGCTGCCCCGGGTCCGCCTGTTCCAGTGTGGTGCGCATCCGGGCCATGATCTGCGTCTGCAGATCCGCCGGCTCCGTCTCCGGGTCGCCCCGGTTGACAAGTACGACCGCGCCAGCCGACACCGCCAGCAGGATCACCGCCACCCACACCAGACGGTTTCGGTACCAACCCGCGAGACTCTCTCGGGAAATCATGACTGCTTCTCACCTCGTCGCCGGTTCTGGGCGCTGGCAGACCGAATCGGACGCCCAGACGTGTCGAACGTCGACCGCGTCGGCCGTCGGAAACACGTACCAGGGGGTACGTACGGCGGGCGAGGATGCCTGCCCGGCAAGATGCCCGTCGTCATGGAGGTGACCCGGCGATGCGGCATACGAGCGCCTGCCAAGGCGGCGCGCTGCCGGCACTGTGCTGCTCCCGTGCTGGCCGTTCCCAGCACGGTTGCCCCCGTGCTGCGGCGATATGAGCCATTCCAACACGTCTGGATGCACTCTGGCAACATCGACGAGCGTCATCATGGGTTCGGCCCGGCCACCCTGGTGGCGCCGGCAGGGGTCCTGGGCTCCGCCCTGCGGGACACCGAACGCGGCACGATCGTGGAGATGGGCAGCTCACCGCCGGCGACGCCGATGAGGCGGCCAGGCCCAGGGCCGTTGACGTCACTGAGGTTGGTACGCCGAGCCGATGACTGGCCCGGGCGGTGCCGGCCCGTCCGCCGGGCTCGACGTGCAAGCCGGAACCGCGGCGCCACCCAGGTCCGGATGTGCTCTCGATGATCGTGGCCGCGGAGGGCAGCGACGTGCTCTCCGACCAGGAAGCGCTCGACATGGTGCTCCTGCTCCTGATCGCCGGCCACGAGACCACCGTCAACCTGATCGGCAACGGCGTCCTCGCGCTGCTGCGCCACCCTGAGCAGCTGGCCGACCTGCGGGCCGACCCCACACGCACACCGCAGGCGGTGGAGGAGCTGCTGCGCTACGACGGTCCGTTCAACATGGCCACCCTCCGCTACACCACCGAGCCCATCGTGATCAGCGGAACGACCATTCCCGCCGGCGAGTTCGTCCTCGTCGCGCTGACCTCGGCAAACCGCGACGCCGACCAGCACCCGGACCCCGACCGCCTCGACATCCGTCGTCGACCGGCTGGTTGGCTGAGCCGGTCAACCGGTCCCCATTTCGGGGTTCGTCGCAACGCCCTCGGCATCGAGTTCCGCAGCAGATTCTCGATTGGCGCGCGGCGCAGCCCGGGTGCGAGTGGCGGACACCCGACACCGACGCACGGGGTTGCCGACTGTGACCATGGCATCACTACCTGCACACTCCTCCTCGCCATGGTCCCGTCGAATGGAGGAACAGATGCGTCTCCGATCGTTCGTCACCGCAGCACTGGCCGCCGTCCTGGCCGCCGGCGCACTCGCGCCAGCGGCACCGGCCGCGGCGGCCACCGCCGACCGCTGGGGATTCGCGTATGTCAAAGACCCCACAGTGCCGGTCTGGACCGTGCTGGACACCACCCGACAGTGGGGTAGCTGGAAGACCGCGTTCCCGGCCGCCTGGGCCAACGGCGTCAAGCTCGCACCTGGCCGGTTCCAGGTGCGTTTCCCCCAGGTGGGTGCCAGCTCTCGGGGTGTGCCACACGTGACCCCGGTGAACCGGACCGGGCACTACTGCGAGGTGGTTCGCTGGTTCCAGTCCGGCGCCGACGAGATCGTCGACGTGCAGTGCCACAAGCCGGGCGGTACGCGCGAGGACACTCCGTTCACAGTGCTCTGGACGACCAGCTCGGGCGTGCTGCCGGCCGGCACCTCCCACGCGTACACGCAGTGGGGCAGCGGCGTGGTGGTGCAGTCGTACAACTCCACGGGCGTGGTGAACACGGTCGGTCCGCTGGGCGTCGGGCAGTACCTGGTACGGCTGCCCGGGGTGGGGCTGGCCAGGGTGCTCGCCGGCGACGTGCAGGTCACCGCCGTGCAGCCGAACGCCGGTCCCCGCCGGTGCAAGGTCTACTCCTGGAACGCGGTCGGCAGCGACGTGCAGGTCTACGTCTTCTGCTACGACCAGGCCGGCGCGCTCACCAACACCGACTTCGCCCTGTCCTACCACCGGCGGCGGCCGGTGATCGGCTCCCTCGCCCCACCGTCGTACTTCGGCTACCTCGGTACCGCCGTCGGCGGTCCGACCAACGACAACTCGGTACTCGGCGTCGGCGCGAACACGGTGGCGCCGCTGGTGCCCGCCGGCCGCTACCTGGCGACCTTCCCGCAGGTCGGCCTCAAGGAGACGCACGCCCAGGTGGTGGCGCAGGGCGCCGGCAGCAACTACTGCCACCTCACCCAACCCTGGTCGTACACCACCAACGCCGACGTCGACGTCATCTGCTTCGACAACGCCGGCGTGGTCACCCCACACCGCTTCCTGGCCACCTTCACCTCCCGACTCTGACGCCGGGCAGGACCGGCGGCGGCCGTTCCCAGGTTGCCGCCGGGCGCGGCGGTGGCCTTCGGGCCACCGCCGGCGACGGATCGGCCGCGCGAGCCTGGCCGACCACCCTTCCCTCGTTGGCCCTGACGACCCTGTGGACAGCACACCTAGCGCGCGGTGGCGCGGGCGGCGGTGTCGATGAGGTCTGCGACCGGGCCGGGTTGCGAGACTGCCACAGCGTGGGAGGCGGCGACCTCAACTGTCGTGGACCCCGCCCTCTCGGCCAGGAAGCGCTGCAGGTCTGGCGGAATTCCCCGATCCTGGGTGCTGATCAGAGTCCAGGAGGGGATCGTCTTCCAGGCGGCCTTGGTCACGCCCTCCTCCTGGGCGCTCGCCGAGGAGGGCCGCTGCGTTGCCGCCATGATTTCGGCGGTGCCGGGGTCAACGTCGGCGGCGAACACCTCCGGGAACTTGTCCTGCAGGATGTACTGATCCATGGTCATGCCACCGTCGTCGGAGGGGACCGGCACCATTGTGATGCTGGAGGCGAGCTGACTGCCGGGGTACTTGACGAGCAACCCGACCACACTTTCGCCTACGTCCGGGCTCACGCTGGCGACGTACACCAGGGCCTTGACGTTGGAAGCACCATCCGCGGCCTCGGTCATGACCAGCCCGCCGTAGGAATGGGCGGCCAGCACGACCGGTCCGGGCAAGCTGTCCAGAAGAGCCCGAACGTAAGCGGCGTCCTTCTGCACACCGCGCAGCGGGTTGGCGACGGCAACGACCGGGTAGCCCCGACGCTTGAGGTTGGCAATCACCCCATTCCAACTCGACGATCCGGCGAATGCGCCGTGGATCAGCACAATTGTCGGCATTCCTGCCTCCTGGCCAGACATGTCAGGAGCAGAGCTCATCGGGAATTCCTTTCGAGATGCCTCGCCGCCCGCTGCGTGTGGCACGCGGACCGGACCGGCGAGGACGGTCGACGGAGCATTTCCCGGCACCGCGCACAGTCCGCAATCCCGGCTCCGGAAGGTCGCAGCATCCAGAATCCAGCACTGACGAGGCCACTGTCAGCGGGATCGAGAAACAACACGCATCGTCGAACGTCGATGTCGCACGCTTGGCCGGCATCCGGCTCGGACACGAGATGACCTGTCGGCCGATGTCCGCACGCTGCGCGGCCAACTCGAAGCCAATACCGCGCGTACAGGTCAGACCGAACGTTCTATTCGCTAAGATGGTTGGGTGACGCGCGACGAACCCGAGGCCCGGCCCTCCGAGGCACGACTCAGGCTTCTCCGCACGGCGACCAGGATCTTCTACGCCGAGGGCATTCACTCCGTTGGCGTCGACCGGATCATCGCCGAGGCGAAGGTGACCCGGGCCACCTTCTACCGGCACTTCCCCAGCAAGGACGACCTCATCCTGGCCTACCTGCGCGAGGTCCATCAGCTGGAGCGCGGCATGGTCGACGAGGCCCTCGCCGCCAACCGGCCGCCGATCGATCCCCTCCTGGCCATCGCCGGTTCCATCGCCCAGAACATCCAGTCCCCCGGGTTCCGTGGGTGCGCGTTCCTGAACGCCGCAGCGGAGTATCCCGACACGAACCATCCCGTGCACCAAGAGCTCATGGCCCACCGGCAATGGTTCCTGGACACCATCACCATGCTCATGGCGCAGGTCCACGAAGGAACGGCGGATCCCGCGGCGCGCCACTTCGTCATGCTTCGGGACGGCGCCATGGCGGCCGGGTGCCTGTCCGACCCCACGTTGGTGTCCGAGACCTTCCTGCGCGGTGTCGAAGGACTCCTCAGGATCAACTCGGAGCGGCAGTCGGCAGAGGCGGCCCGTTAGCCCTCTCCGCGACAGCCTTCAGCCACGGCCGGCTTCGTCTTCCTCCACTCGTCGCAGCCGTGCTCGGCCGTCGACGGCGCGGACGGTCGCACGGCACAGGTCAGCGGCCGTACGCCTCCAGCAAACGCAGCCAGACCTCGCTGACCGTCGGGTACGCGGGCACGGCGTGCCACAGCCGCTCCAGTGGGACCTCGCCGACGATGGCGATCGTCGCGGCATGGATCAGTTCCGCGACGTCCGGACCGACGAGGGTGCAGCCGACGATCACCCGCCGGTCCTCGTCCACGACCATCCGGGCGTGTCCCTGGTAGCCGTCGGCGTGCAGCGCGGCCCCGGCGACGGCGGCCAGGTCGTGGTCGACGACCCGGATCCGCAGCCCGGCGGCCTCGGCGGCGGCCGCGGTCAGTCCCACCGACGCGACCTCCGGGTCGGTGAAGACGACCTGCGGCACGGCGCGCTCGTCGGCGGTGGCGACGTGCCGACCCCACGGGCGGTCGTCTGCCGCTTCGCCCCCGGCCCGCGCCACGATGACGTCGCCCACCGCGCGCGCCTGGTACTTGCCCTGGTGGGTCAGCAGCACACGCCGGTTGACGTCCCCGGCCGCGTACAGCCATCCGTCGCCGAGCAACTCCCCGGCGCCATCGATCACCCGCAGTGTGTCGTCGACAGTGAGCCAGGCACCCGACGTCAGACCGATCCGGTCGAGGCCGACGTCGTGCGTGTTCGGCGTACGGCCGATCGCGACGAGGACCTCGTCGGCGTCGACCTGTTCGCCGTCGGTGAGCGTGATGTGCACGGTGCCGTCGCCGTCGCGGCGCACCGACGTGGCCTCGGCACCGAGACGGACCGACACGCCAGCGTCCCGTAGGGACTGCGTGACCCGCTCGCCGACGAACGGCTCCGCCTGCGTGAGCACTCCGTCGCGCGCGAGCACCGTCACCGCCGATCCGAGGCCCGCGTACGCGGTCGCCATCTCCGCGGCCACCACACCGCCGCCGATGATGGCGAGCCGGCCGGGCACCTCGCTCGCGGCGGCTGCCGCGCGGCTGGTCCACGGTGCCGCCTCGCGCAGACCGGCGATGTCCGGCACCAGTGCGCTGCTTCCGGTCGCGATGACGACCGCGTGTCGGGCGGTGAGCGAGGTCGTGGCGCCGTCCGCGCCGGTCACCTCGATGATCCGGTCGGAGCTGATCCGTCCCTGACCTCGATACAGCGCGATGCCCGCCGTGTTCAGCCAGGACACCTGCCCGTCGTCCTTCCAGTGCGAGGCGAAGGCGTCCCGGCGGCGCAGCACGGCCGCCACGTCCAGCTCGCCGGTCACCGCCTCGCGCGCGCCGGGTAGCTGACGAGCCGCCCGGAGCGCGGTCTGGCTGCGCAGCAACGCCTTGGTCGGCATGCAGGCCCAGTACGAGCACTCACCACCCACCAGTTCCCGCTCGACGATCGCGGCGGTCAGGCCGCCCCGCACGACGCGGTCGGCGACGTTCTCCCCCACCGGGCCCGCGCCGATGACAATGACGTCGTACGTGGCGTTGTCCACGTCAGTTTCCCTTCGTGGCACGGCCGAGGCGGATGGCCGCGATGAGGAAGAAGATGGCGCCGGGGATGGCGTATCCGATCGCGTTGGTCAACGCCGGGTTGTCCGCGGAGGCAGCCGCGAAGAACGACCCACCGGCGAGTACGGAGATGCCACCACTGATGATCATCGGCCATTGCCCACCCATCTTGCGGCGGGTGACGCCCACGATCAGCTGAATCAGCCCGGCCACGACCGCCCAGGCGCCCCAGACGCGCAGGACCGCCGGGATGCCGGACGCGCCGGCGATGCCCAGTCCGACCGCGGCGAGCAGGCTGATCGCGACGTTCACGTACAGCAGGGTGGGCGATCCGGTGGCCCGCGACGCGCGGACATCGACGATGGCGGCTGCCACGTCGAACAGCGGGTAGATCACGAGCAGCGCGGCGGTGAGGGGGTTGAGGTGCTTGGCGAGGGGGAACGTCACGGCAGCCCAGACGATCGCGAAGGCGAAGCGACCGAAGTACAACCGCCGCAGGGCAGCGGCCGTCGTGGAGATGCCGGGAACGGCAAGGGTGGTCATTGTCAACCTTTCGGTGAAAGCGAACGGACGCCCAGCGGGGGGTCACCGTCGGGACGGGACGGCGGTGCTACTCGATGTTCGCGAACAGTCCCGTGATCTCCACCTGAGCGCCCTGGAGACCGCCGAAGACGGCGCCGGCGGCGGGCGTCGCGACTGCGGCAGCGGCGTCCTCGTAGGTGGCGAAGTACAGGTCGAGCGTCCGATACGCGGGAGTGGGGGTGCCGTCCTCCTTCGGCCACACCTTGGCCGACTCGGCCCGCTGAAGCTTGGGGAACGTCTCCGCGGCCCGGCGTACGTCGGCGTAGACCTTCTCGAACTCGTCGGGGTTGGCGGGATTACCGATGATCAAGGTGATCTTGGTGGGCATGCGCTCTCCTTCAGTCACCGCCGTCCACCCACCCAGCCAGCGACAGGTGGAACGAACGTTCTGCCTGTGAGAACAGTACCTACCCCTGACCCCGCCGTCAAGACCGACCGTTCTATCCATCGCTCGTCGCCGGCGTGAGATCCGGTGGCGCTCGCCACCACTCGGGACAGAAGCGCCGATGCGAGATCGGCGCGCGGTCCGTGTCTGGCCGTCCGGTTCCGCGGCGACAGGCCGTCACCCCGGCCAGCACGCTCAGCCCGACCATCGGCGCCCAGCGAGTCAACGCTGGCGTGAACAGCGGATGGAAGACCACCTACGCCGGGGGCGGCGCTGTCGACTCCCGGATCCGCAGTGACGGGCTGATGACGATCCGGTGGGTGGGGCGGTCGGGGTCGACGAGCCGGTCGGCGACGAGACGCACGGCGGCCCGTCCGATCGAGCGTCGCGGCGGTCGGACCGCGGTCAGCGGCGGGCTGAAGAGCCCGGCGACCTCGTCGTCGTACGCCACGATGGAGAGATCGCCGGGAACGGAGAGGTGCCGCTCCTCGCAGTGCTGCACCAGCGCGATCGCCTCGGCGTCGGCGTGCACCAGCAGCGCCGTCGTCCCGGTCGCCTGGCACCGGTCGAGGACGTCGTTGAGTACGGTGTCCCGCTCCGGTGACCGTGCGTCGGGTGCCACGGCCACCACCGTCGCGTCCGGGTCGAGGCCGCACTCCGTCGCCGCGTCGAGCCAGCCGCGCCGCACGTGCTGGCTGGTGGGGCTGTTGGCGTCGAGCACCAGGCCGACCTTGCGGTGTCCGAGCGAGGTGAGGTGGCGTACCGCCATTGCCGCGCCGAGTGCGTGGTCGGTGACCACCGACTCCATGACGGCGTGGTGGCTGCCTACCGTGGCGGTGCGTTCCAGCAGGACGACCGGCACGCCGACCTGGTCGAGCCACTCGATGGTGCGCTCGGCGCTCGGTGCGTCCATGCTCGGCGCGATGATGAGCGCGTCGACGCCCATCCGCCCCACCAGGCGAGCCAGTTGCGGCTGGTCGTCCTCGGTGTCGTAGGAGGAGCCGCGCAGCACCACGCGCATGTCCAGCTCGCGGGCTGCTCCCTCGACGCCGCGAGCCACGTCCGGCCAGTAGTAGTCCAACGAGGGCACGAGCATGCCGAGGGCGCGCCCGACCAGCGGGTCCAGGCCGGCGGCCGGTGCCTCGTCCGCTGCCGGGGCGTCGTCCGGCAGGATCAGGGCGACCCCACCGTGGACGCGGCGGACCAACCCCTCGGCGGCCAACTCCGCGACGTCGCGCCGGATGGTGACCGGCGCGGCGCCCAGCACGTGGGACAGGTCAGAGATGCGCATCGAGCCGTCACGTTGCAGGGCTGCCAACAGTTGCTGGCGGCGGGCGACCTGAAGCGGCCCTCGGGAGCCCTCCGCCACGGCGACGACAGGACTGTCCTTGGTCATGGCGGACCTCCGGGAACGCTTCGTGCGGCGAAAGCTCCTGCATGGTGCGGACGAACTCGCCGGCCGGGCCGGCCGCGGTGACGTCGATCGCGAGCCGGACCGGCCGGCCTCCCCGTCCGTCGAAGAGCATAGGAGCCGCCCTCCGCCGGGTCGTGGCGGCGCGGGGCGCCGGTGCCGGCTGCCAGCCGAGGCGCGAGCCGGCCGGCGGCGCGAGCACCCGGGCCAGCGGTCCCGTCCGGCGACCGCGCCACGCCGCAGCCAGCGGGTCTGCGAAGCGGTCTGCGACGGTCATGGCTCCTCGGATCGGTAGAGCGGCTGTGATCGATTGTGATCGTATCAGAGCACTTGGTGCGTCAAGCCCGCGATGTGCTCTGTCTTGATCGGATGTGTCCACATCGGTTTGATGAGGGCATTGACTTGCTCTGTTGTGAGCGTTTTACTTCGGAAACCCCGCGGGTGTCTGTGCGTCACATTCATGGGGGCCACGCCCCGCTCGCCACATTCCACGGAGACGGCTCGATGCGACAGGACCTCGGATGACGTTCGGGACGACCGGCAGGCCGGCACCGGGGACGGACCCGGATGCCACCGCCGCCGCGACCTGGCACCGGAGTGACTGGTTGGCCCTCGCCGACCGGATGCTCGCCGCCGCCCGGCCCTTCGCGTCGCCCGGGCACGCCCTCGTCACCTTTCCCGGGCCGGAGGGCGGTTACGGGCGGGCCATCGACGGCCTGGAGGGCTTCGCCCGGACCTTCCTGCTTGCGGGTTTCCGCATCGCGGGTGCCCGGGGAGTGGGCGTGGACGACCTCGTGGACCGGTACACGGCCGGCATCGCCGCCGGCACCGACCCGAGCTCTCCGGACCGCTGGGTGCGGTTGGACGAGCACCCCCAGGCCAAGGTGGAGGCCGCCTCCATCGCGCTGGTCCTGGACCTGACCCGCCCGTGGATCTGGGACCGGTTGCCGTCCGCGGTACGAGAACGGGTGGTGGACTATCTGCGCGCAGCGGTCGGCGACGACACCTACCCCCGGATCAACTGGGTCTGGTTCCGGCTGATCGTCCAGACGTTCCTGCGTTCGGTGGGCGGGCCGCACTCGCTCGACGAGATGGCCGAGGACCTGCGCACACACGACAGCTTCGCCCGCGCGGACGGCTGGATGTCCGACGGGCCGCACCGCGCCTACGACCACTATGTGGGCTGGGCCCTGCACCTGTACCCGACGCTGTGGTCCCGAATGGCCGGTGCCGCGGACCTGGCCGAGCAGCGCCGCGAACGGGACCTGGCCGGCCTCGACCGCTTCCTGAGCGACGCGGTCGCGCTCGTGGGAGCCGACGGGTCACCGTTGATCCAGGGACGCAGCCTGATCTACCGCTTCGCCGCGGCGGCGCCCTTCTGGGTCGGGGCCCTCGCCGGCGTGTCCTCGGTCAGCCTCGGCCAGTTGCGCCGCGCGGCCACCCGCATCGTGCGCCACTTCGTCGCCAACGGCGCCGTGGACGAACGCGGCCTGCTCACCCTCGGCTGGCACGGGCCGTGGCCGCGACTGGCGCAGTCGTACTCCGGGCCGGGCTCGCCGTACTGGGCCAGCAAAGGTCTACTCGGCATCGCGCTACCCGCGGACCATCCGGTCTGGACGACCCCCGAGGAGCCGCTGCCGGTCGAGCAGCGGGACACGGTGCGGGCGATACACGCGCCAGGCTGGCTGGTCTCCGGCACCCGTGCCGACGGGGTCGTCCGCGTCGTCAACCACGGCACCGACCACGCCGTCGAGGGTGCCACCGTCGGAGATTCACCGCTCTACGCCCGGCTGGGCTACTCCACCGCCACCAGCCCCGTCCTCGACGACAGCGGCTGGGTCAGTCCGCTCGATCAGTCCGTCACTCTCGTCGACGACGCGGGTCGGGTAACCCACCGCGCCGGCATGCGCCTGCTGACCGTGCAGGTCGACACCGACGGCGTGGGGGTGGCCGGATCACGTGCCCTCGTCCACTGGGTCGACCCGGATCCGGGTCAGCGCGATCACGGCGGTGGCCGCCTCGGCCGGTCCCGACCGGCCGGACACCTCACTGTGTACTCGCTGGTCCGTGGCCCCTGGGAGCTACGTCTGACCCGCGTTGACGACCTCGCCGACGGTGTCGAGGCGGCCGCGCTGCGGCTGCGGATCGGCGGCTGGGCCATTGCCGGGGACGCGACGGCGACCGTCGGCGACCGGGTGGTGGCCGTGACCGGGGCCGGCCTGACCAGCAGGCTCGACAGCGCTCACGGGGACGGAACGGCCGGTGCCACAGCCGTTCCGCACGGCGGGCCGCTGGCCGGCGGGCTGGTCGTGCCCTGGCTGGACCACCCCGTCCGGCCGGGCGACTGGGTCGCCGCCTTCATCGAGCTGTCCGCGGTGCCGGCAGCCACGGTCGGGCAGGCGGGCCAGGTCGTGGCCAACGAGAACGCCGACGGCCTCCACCTGGCGGTCGACTGGCCCGACGGGATCAGCACGTCGACCCGTCTGGACACGGAGCATGCCGGGCCCGCCCGGGTGCCTGGTAGCAGTGCGGGCCCATCCGGGCCCCTTGACCTAAGGAGAAAGGGATGAAGCGTGCGATACCGGCCGTCATCAGCGCCGCGACGGCCCTGACGCTTGTTCTCGCCGGTTGCGGCGGCGGAGACGAGCCAGTCGACCCCAACGCCCCTGTGACGATCACCCTGGCCGGCTGGAGCCTGTCGTCCACGCCCGAGTTCAAGACGCTCGCCGACGGCTTCAAGGCGACCCACCCGAACGTGACGGTGGAGCTGAAGGAGTACGCCCCAGGCAACGACTACGACACCCAGATGATCACGGACCTGGCCGCCGGCACCGCGCCGGACGTCTACGTCATGAAGAACCTCAAGAACTTCTACACGTACCAGAGCGGTGGTCAACTGCTCGACGTCTCCGACGCCACCTCCGGTCTCGGCTCGAGCCCGGCGCTCGCGTCGTACCAGGTGGATGGCAAGGCGTACGCGGCGCCGTACCGGCAGGACTCGTGGGTGTTGTTCTACAACAAGGACCTGTTCGCGAAGGCGAAGGTGGCGCCGCCGGACGGCAGTTGGACCTGGGACGACTACACCGACGCGGCGAAGCGACTGCACACCGGGCTGAAGGGGGCCGGCTCGAACGCGACAGGCGCGTACCAGCACACCTTCCAGTCGACAGTGCAGGGATTCGCGCTCGCCCAGACCCCCAACGCGGACCTGCTCTCCGGGGACTACGGCTACCTGAAGCCGTACTACGAGCGGTCACTGGACCTGCAGGCGGCCGGCGCGCAGCCGACCTTCGGCACCGCGAAGACCAACAAACTCACCTACCAGGCGCAGTTCGGCAAGCAGCAGTCGGCGATGCTGCTGATGGGCACCTGGTACGTGGCCACGCTGCTCAACCAGCGACAGAGCGGTGACGCCGACAAGTTCCAGTGGGGGATCTCCCCGGCACCGCAGTTCGACAAGTCCACCACCGGCGCCTCCGCCACGCCTGTCACCTTCGGTGACCCGACCGGCCTGGGGATCAACCCGAAGATCAGCAAGTCCAAGACCGCCGCGGCCAAGGACTTCCTCCAGTACGCGGCCGGCCCGGAGGCCGGCAAGGCGCTGGCCGGGATCGGCATCACCCCGGCCCAGGTCACCGACGCGGTCACCGCGACGCTGTTCGGGCTGGACGGCGTACCGCAGGACGACCTGTCGAAGTTCGCCTACTCCAAGCACACCATCAAGCCGGAGAACCCGGTGTCGAAGCACACCGCCGGCCTGCAGAACCTCCTCAACGAGATGCATTCGGCGATCCTCTCCGACAGCAAGAGCGTCGACGCGGAGCTGAGCAAGGCGCAGACCCGCGCCAAGAACGAGGTCCTCAACCAGTGAGCTGATGGCGGGCCCGGCGCGCCTGAGCCGCACGCCGGTCCCCGCCACCAAGCCGAACGACTCCGGAGACTCCCTATGGCAACATTGCCGCGCACGAGACCCAGGAACCGGCGGCTGGTGTCGCGCAACACGGTCGCCGGGTGGTCGTTCATCCTTCCCAACTTCATCGGCTTCGCCGTGCTCACCCTGCTGCCCGTCGTCGTGCTGTTCTACGTGGCCTTCACCAGCTGGAACGTCTTCGGGGTGGCCGACTGGACCGGCACCGCCAACTTCCGGCGGATGTGGGACGACTCGAGCTTCTGGACCGCACTGCGCAACACCGTCTACTACGCCGTCTTCCACATCCCGCTGACCCTCGCGGCAGCACTCGGGCTGGCGCTGCTGCTCAACCGCAAACTGCGCGGCGTACGGTTCTTCCGCACCGTCGCCTTCTTCCCCTACATCACCTCGATCGTGGCGATCGCGGTCGTCTGGAACCAGCTGTTCAGCCCGGAGTACGGCCCGATCAACGCTCTCCTCGGTGCCGTCGGGGTGGACAACCCGCCGGGCTGGACCACGTCGTCGACCTGGTCGATGCCGGCGGTCATCATCGTCGGCACCTGGCGGTACATGGGCTACTACATGCTGCTGTTCCTGGCCGGCCTGCAGACCATCCCGGCCCAGCTCTACGAGGCGGCCGAGACCGACGGCGCCTCACCGTGGCAGCGGTTCGTGCACGTGACCCTCCCCGGGTTACGAACCACGACCTTCTTCGTCACGGTGCTGCTCACCATCGAAAGCTTCAAGGTCTTCGACCTCATCCTCGTGATGACCGGCGGCGGACCTGGCCAGTCGACACTTGTGCTCTCGCAGTACATCTACCAGAAGGGCTTCGAGGAGAACCAGTTCGGCTACGCCTCGGCGGTCTCCATCGTGCTGTTCGCCATCTGCTTCGGCATCACGGTCATCCAGTTCATGGTCAACAAGCGGAGGAACAGCTGATGACCGCGACCGACCTCTCCCTGCCCACCCCGGCCGTCGCCGCGCCCGGCAATCGCCGCGCGCCCCGCCGACCGGTCCGGTCCAGGGGCGGGCGGCTGATCGGGTACGCCGCTCTCGTGCTCGCGGCGGCCGGGCTGCTGCTGCCGTTCTACTGGATGGTGGTGGCGTCGTTGAAGACCAACAACGACGTCTTCACCATCCCGATCACCTGGCTCCCCGATCCCGTGGTGTGGCGGAACTACCTCGACATCTGGCAGCGCTCGGACCTGACGACGTGGCTGCGGAACACCCTGCTGCTGTCGGTGATCGTCACCTTCCTGCAGGTGTTCACCGGCAGCTTCGCGGCCTACGGCTTCGCCCGCGTCCGCTTCCCCGGCCGCAACCTGCTCTTCCTGGCGTACGTCGGGACGATCGCGGTGCCCTGGCAGTCGTACATGATCCCGCAGTTCATCCTCATGTCGAAGCTGCACCTGTCGAACACGCTGTGGTCGATCGTCGCGATCCAGGCGTTCGGCGCGATCGGCGTGTTCCTGATGAAGCAGTTCTACGAGACGATCCCCGAGGAGCTGAGCGAAGCGGCGCGGGTCGACGGGCTCAGCGAGTACGCCATCTACCGACGGATCATTCTGCCGCTGTCCCGGCCGGCGCTGGCCAGCCTGGCACTGCTCACGTTCACGACCACCTGGAACGACTACCTCGGCCCGCTCGTCTACCTGCGCAGTCCGGAACTGCGCACCATCCAGTTGGGGTTGAACACCTTCATCTCCCAGTACAACGCCGAGTACGCGCTGATCATGACCGGCTCGGTGCTGTCCGTGCTGCCCGTCGCTGTCATCTTCCTGCTCGGCCAGCGCTACTTCATCGAGGGCGTCGCCTCGACCGGACTGAAGGGGTGAGGTCCATGCGTTCGCGCCACCACACCATCACCGCCGTCTTCGACGGGTTCTACGTCGCGCTGGTCACCAACCTGCTGCTGGTGCTCGGTTGCCTGCCACTGGTGACGCTCGCGTTCACCACTGACGCGGCGCGCTCCTGGCCGCTGTACGCGCTGACCGCCCCGCTCTGCGCGCCCGGGCTCTGTGCGGTCTTCGCGGTCATGTCCGCCTACTCGGCCGGCGACACCGGCGGCGTGCTAGGCACCTACGGCCGCGCCTGGCGAGCCACTGCCCGGCCGGCGACGCTCTGGACGGCGGCGGCCATGGCTGCCCTGGTGGTGCTCGCCGTCGACGCCCGCGCGGCGTGGGGCCACCGGGTCGGGGCACTCGCCCTGCCGGTCCTGGCGACCCTGATCGTCCTCACCGTCGCGACCACGCTGCTCGGGCTGGTGACCCTCGCCGACCGACCCACCGCGCGGCTGCGGGAGGTGGCCCGTGCCTGCGTGTATCTGGCGGTGCGCCGCTGGTACCTCACCGCCGTGTCCCTGCTCGTCCTTGTGCTGCTCGCCCAGATCCTGGCGGCCCGCCCCGCGATCGCGCTCGGCCTCACCGCCGCGCCGCTGCTCTACGTCGTCTGGGCCAACAGCCGCTTCACCCTGCGCGCCGCCCTCGATCCACCGACGACCGCACCCCAGCGCACCTGAACACCACGTTCCGGCCACCGCGCCGCGACGCCGATGACACCTGCCCGGCACCGGACCGGACCCACGAGGGAGAACAGCATCCATGACGGCGACCGACGTCCGTCCCAGCTCCGACCCAGAAGCCACGGCGGCCGCGGTGGCCGCCGCGATACGAACGGTCGACGCGAACATCGCCACGTTCGGCGACCGCTATCCCGCGGACACCACCGACGCCAACCGCTATCCGCTCCGGCCACCGAGCGCCGGCCAGCCCGAGGGGGCCAACGTCGGCTGGACCACCAGTTTCTGGCCCGGCATGCTCTGGCTGGCACATGACCTGACCGGTGCCGACCGCCACCTGCGGGCCGCACTGTCCCACGTGGACAGTTTCGCCGCCCGGGTGACCCACGGCATCGACCTGGACACCCACGACCTCGGGTTCCTCTACACCCTCGCCTGCGTCACCCCGGCCCGTCGCACCGGCGACCCGCGGGCCCGAGACGCGGCCCTCGCCGCCGCCGACCACCTGATGACGCGCGTGCTCGAACCCGCCGGAATCATCCAGGCCTGGGGCGACCTGAACGACCCCCGCCAACGGGGCCGCACCATCATCGACAGCCTCATGAACACGCCGCTGCTCTTCTGGGCCAGCCACACCACCGGCGACGACCGCTACGCCGCGGCGGCCCGCCGACACACCGCTCAACTGCGTCAGCACATCCTGCGCCCGGACGGCACCACCTTCCACACCTTCTACTGGGACCCGGCCAGCGGTGCTCCGCTACGCGGCGAGACCGAACAGGGCCACGCCGACAACTCCTGCTGGGCACGCGGGCAGGCCTGGGGCATCTACGGGTTCAGCCTCAACCACCGGCACATCGGCGATCCCGCGCTGCTCGCCGCCGCGAGGACCTGCGCCGACCGTTTCCTCGCGCACCTGCCCGACGACCACGTCGCGTACTGGGACCTGGAGTTCGGCGACGGCAGCGGCCAGGAGCGGGACAGTTCGGCCGCGGCCATCGCCGTCTGCGGCCTGCTCGAACTCGCCGACGGCCTCACCGACGCGGCCAGCGCCGACCGGTACCGGACAGCCGCCGCCACGATCCTGCGCTCGCTCATCGACCACTACTCCACCGAAGGTCATCCGGTCTCGAACGCGCTGCTCCTGCACGGCGTCTACGACAAACCCAAGGGCGTCGGCGTCGACGAGGGAACCCTGTGGGGCGACTACTTCTACCTGGAAGCCCTCACCCGCGCCACGATCCCCGGCTGGACCAGCCCCTGGTAATCACCGCGCCCGCCCCGCACTGCCCCGCATCCCGAGAAAGGTGACAATGGACTACCGCTACCACTGCTCCGTTCCCGCCGCCGCCGGCCGGAACACACTCCCCTTCAATCCCTGTCAGCTGCTGGACTTCACCCTGCTGCGGCTGTCGGCCGGCGAGTCCTGGACCGGTGAGTCCGGTGACCGGGAGATTCTGGCCGTCATCCTCGGTGGCACCGCCGACTTCACCGTCGCCGGCCGCCACTTCCCGCAGGTCGGCCGGCGTCCGGACGTGTTCTCCGGCAAGCCGTACTCGGTCTACCTCCCGGCCGGCTCCGCGGTCACCGTCGAGGCCGTCACCGACGTGGAGGTCGCCCTCCCCAGCGCCCCCAGCGACCTGGCCACCGACCCCTATGTCATCGCGCCGGAGCAGGTCGCGAGCGGCCGCTGGGGAGCGGCCAACTTCGGCCGCACCTACCACCAGATCCTCACCGAGATCGCCCAACCGGACCTGCCCGCCCGCCGGCTCATCGTCGGCGAGACCTACACGCCCTCGGGCAACTGGAGCACCTACCCGCCGCACCGGCACAGGGTCGACGACCTGCCCGCCGAGGCCGCACACGAGGAGATGTACTACTACCGCGTCAACCCGGCGGACGGGTTCGGTATCAGCCGGGTCTACACCGACGACGGGTACGAGGAGAACGTCACCATTCGCGAGCATGTGATGCAGATGATGCCCGAGGGCTACCACACAGTGGTCAGCGCACCCGGCTACACCACCTACTTCCTGTGGTTCCTGGCCGGCTCACAACGCACCCAGGGCGCCCGCGAAGACGCCGACCTCGCCTGGGTGGGCCAGACCGTGCCGACCCTGCGCAGTCTGGGCCTGTAGCGACGGTCCTGGACACCTCTTCGCCTCGACGGCCGCGTCGCGATGGTCACCAGCGGCAACCCTGGGATCGACCAGGCCATCGCGACCAGGCCGGCGCTGACCTCGCCCCGTGGATCTGCGGTGATCGTTTGTCCGAGCGCCAGGTGCAGCGACTTGTCGATGGACTTCGGAGCCGCAGGTCCGCCACGGCCGTGCGGTCACGCCTCGGAGTCGCGAACGTCGGTTGCCTCCCGCCCGATCGGCGAGGCGGGCACCTCCGGCGGCTGTCCTCGCCTTCGCAACCCGTCGAGGAGCGTGACCAGGGTCAGCACTCCGGCCACCACGCTCAGCCCGACCATCGGCGCCCAGCGAGCCAACGCCGGCGTGAACAGCAGCACGACGGCCAAGCCGATGATCTGGGATCGGGAGACCCGGCCAAAGACCTCCCACTCCAGCCGCATCCGGGCGACGAGGAAGAGCATCGGACCGCCCACCACGAACAGCAGCCAACTGGGCCGCGGCTGCCCGAACGGATGGTCGATCACCAGCTCGTAGCCGACTGCCGTGACGAGCACGCTGAGCACGATCAACAGATGCGTCCGTTCCAACACCGCGCCCAGCCGGGCGGGCATGACCGCCCCTTCCAACGCATCGGTCAGCAGCAGACCGGCGCTGTGGAAGTAGATCCGCCAGAGCAGCGCGCTGGTGGCGAACGCGACCGCGAAGGCAGCCGCCCGCTCCGCGGAGTAGTCCACTCCGCCGAAAACCACGCCGATGACCAGAATCGACTCGCCCAGCGCGATGAGAAACATCTGCTGGTACCGGTCGGCGAGATGCGTCCCCGCGATCCGCCACCGGCCCACCTCCGAGGCCCCGAGCCACGGCAGCGGCCAGCCCAGGGCCCAGGCCACGTAGTCGACAGCGAGTCCGGCAGCCCACAGCGGCAGGCGGAGGTGGTCCGGACCCAACGCGCCGGCCAGCCACAGAGGCGCGCTCACCGAAGCCCACACGGCAAGCCGGAACGGCACCAGCCGTCGTGGGTGCCCGCGCAGCGCGGCGGCGACCACCAGCGGCCGCACCACCATCACCATCAGGTACGCGGCCGTGAACGGCAACGCTCGCTCCTCCATGGCGCGGGGCAACGCCACCGCCATGATCAGGCCGGCGAACATGGTGCCGACCACGACGGCCTGAATGATCGGCCGCTCCGGTTCGTAGCGACTGGTGATCCAGGCGGTGTGCGACCAGATCAACCAGAGCGCCAGAAAGAGCAGCAGAGTACGTCCGAACCCCGTGACGAGCGCCCAGCCGGTGTCATCGCTCAAGTTGGCGAATCGTTGCGAGACCCGGGTGAGGGCCACAACGAAGGCCAGGTCGAAGAACAGCTCCAGGAACGTCGCGCGGCCCGAACTGGTGGGAGGACGCAGCAGCTCGTCACCTCGCCCCGCCGCCATCGTCCGCCTCCGTCCGCCCTGGTTGCACCAACGATCCGGCCGCCACAGGAGTTGCGTCAGCCCTCGACCCGCCGCAACGACACCTGGGGTGGCTGGCCCTCCGAAAGCTCCTCTTGCGGACCTCGGGGTGTCTGATCATCAGTCACTTCCACGACTGATGACGCTGGCGGACGTTGCGTATCCTGATGCCTACTCGCTGGAGGGTGGCATGGTCGACACGTACGCGCAGTTGCCGGGCCTCATCGAGGCCGCCGCCCGCGCCGGGGTGGCTCGGCTCGCTCCCGAGGAACTGGCGTGCTTCGCCTCGGTCGCCGAGGCGTGGCGGCGGGACGGGTCATCACCGCGGGGCCGACCGGCACCCGGCGCAACGATCGGGTTCGGCATCGACGCGGTCCTGGTCAGCGAGATCGCCCTGCAGGCCGTCACGTCGGGTCTGAGCGACATTCTCGTGACCGGCGCGACAGCGGTTGGCGCCGGTTGGTGGCGCAGCCGACGACGTCGATCGACGGCACCGGCAGCGGTCGAGTCGGGCGACGATGTGCTCCAGCCGGTCATCGACGGGGATCGGTTGACCCTGAGCGATGCGCAGGCCACCGCTCTACGCGAGGCGTGTCGGCGCCACGGTGTCATCCTCGGGCTCACCGAGCAGCAGGCGGCACTGCTTGCCGACGCGGCGGTGGGTGCCCTGCACCACCGCGTACCCGCGCCGGAGTGACCCACACCGACGGGCAGCCGCCGGCTGTTCCGGCGGTCCGCAGACCGGACGGACCGCCCACTCCACTGCTCTGGCTCTATCTGCAGGTCGTCGGTGTGGTGGGTGGCGTTGGTGTCGCGCTGGGCACCGTGTTCTTCTTCGGTCACCGTCCACTGGCGCAGCCCTACGGGCAGGCGATGGTCCGGTGCTCCAGGGCCTATGACGTCGATCCGAGCATCCCCGCCGAATTCGACGCCACCCGGACGATGCAGTTTCTGACCTGCATGTCCGACCCCGCCCGGGTACGCGGGTTGGTGATGCTCGCCGGCGGCGTCCTGCTGGTGGCCGGGCTTGCCCTGATCATGGCACTGACCCCGGTGGTCGATCGGTGGCGGCTGCGCCGCCACCAACTCCCGGACACCATCGCCGGTGCCGAGCAACGGTTTGCCGAGCTCTGCGA
This sequence comes from Micromonospora sp. NPDC005215, assembly GCF_040607915.1. Lineage (NCBI taxonomy): Bacteria > Bacillati > Actinomycetota > Actinomycetes > Micromonosporales > Micromonosporaceae > Micromonospora > Micromonospora sp. NPDC005215. The sequence continues at coordinate 133,402 of NZ_JBEXHQ010000005.1, forward strand.
TCGGCACGGGCTGCACGGTCGACACCGGCCCGAACTGGTCGTGGCGGGACCGTCGGTGCGGCAGGCGTTCACCACCGTCCGGCCCGGCGGCCGGCCACTCGTGGTGCTGCCGGCCGCGGTGGCGGTGGGTTACCGCGATCCGGCGCGGTTCGACCCGGTTGTTCAGCACGAGTTGGCGCATGTGCGGGGTCGCGACGTCCGGTGGGTCTCGGCCGTGCGTGGTCTGCTGTGGCTGGTCGTACCGGCGGTGGTGGTGGCCAGTGTCTCCGAGATCCGCAGGGAGGGGCTGACCGAGATCCCGGTCGTCACAGCCGGCCGGGCGCTGGTGGTGGTGCTGCTGAGCGCCCTGCTGCGGGCGCTGGTGTTGCGACTGCGCGAACACGAGGCGGATCAGCAGGCCAACCGGACCGGCGACCCCACCGCGCTGGTCCGGCTCCTGGAGGCCGCTGCCGCGGCCCGACCGCACCACCCCGGGCGGCTACGCCAACTGTTCGCCCGGCACCCGACGCCGCAGCGGCGGGCCGCCGCGCTGCGTGGCGGGCAGCCGGTGTCGGTTGATGGTCCGATGCAGGCCGCGGTGACCGGGGCGGTGACGGCGATCGTCGCGGGGGCGGCTGCCCAGGCGGCGAACGCGATGGCCCTCGACCGGGATCTCTCCGTGCTGCCGGCCGGCCTGGTTGGTGTGCTGCTCGGGTTCGGGCTGACCCCCGCGCTGCATCGCAGGGCACTCACCGGTGCACCGTCGCGACGTTGGCTCCCCGTCGTCGCTGCCGCCGCCGGTCTCGCCGTGGGCGGCTCCCTCTTCCCCACCGGGACGGCCGGTAGCGGCGTGTCGTTCCCCACCGGCACCGCCAGCCTCGGCATCATTCTGCGGTTCGCGATCGTGGTCGCACTGGCCGGCGTGGTCGCCGTCACCGCCTGCACCGTGCTGGCCGGGCTGGCGACCCGGTGGGGTCCGGACCGGTTCACCGTACTCCGGAGAGGGTTCACCTATCTGGCGGCCGCCGCGACCGTCACGGCGATCTACTGGCCGTTACAGTTCATCGCCAGCGGCCTGGAACGGCCGGCGCCGGTACGCGCCTGGCTGGTCTACGCGCTGCCCGACGCACCGTGGCCGTGGCTGGGCCTGGCACTGCCGACGGCGGTCGTGGCCCTGATCGGCTGGCGTCGGCTCGCCACCCGCGCCGTCCTGTCCGTCGTGGCGGTAACCGGGTTGGTCGGTGCGAGCCTCGCATCGGCCCAGTCGCTCCGGAACCCACCGGCCACGCTGGACGCCGCGCTCGCCCTCCTTCAGCAACGAGGGTGGATCTGCGCCCTGGCCGGGTGGGCGGCACTCGTGGTGCTCGCCATCGGACGCGGTGACCCCGGTGTGGGCAGGGCCCTTGTTGCCGGGGCGGGTGTCGCGGCGCTGACCGGCACCTCCCAGTTCGTGCACCAGTTGCTTTCCGGTCGTACCGGGGACGCGACAGTGCTCCGGCTGTATGTCGGTGTGCCGGTGATCTGGTGGCTCTACCTCGCGGTGCTCACGATTCCCGTCCTGCTCGGGCTCTCCGCACTCGCCGGACGGCTCGGACGACGACCTGGCCCGCCCGGATGGCTGACCGGCCGGGCCGGCAGCCGACCACGGGTGTGGCCGGCGGTGGGTCCGGTCACGGCAGCGCTCCTGGTCGGGGGCGCCGCGGTCATCGGGCTGCCCGGCGGGCCGGTGCTGCTGCCGACAGGGGCGCCGGCAACCACCGCGCCGGCGGTCGTGCAGGTGCCGTCACCGACCACCGTCGGGCCGAGCGCCACCGCCTCGCCGGGTACCCGGACCGAGGCTGACCCTGGCCGGTTGCTCACCGTCGCGGAGGCGGGCGCCGCCGCCAGCGCAGTCCGGGCGGCACTGCCAGCGTTCTGGAAGCCGCAGCAGCAGGACAACCCGGACTCCCGCAGCGTCGTCGACCCGGCGGCCTGCCAGGAGTTGGCCACTGACGACTATCTGCGCCGGGTCGAGTCGGACGAACGGGTCGACGAGACTCGCGGCTTTGCCACCAGGAAGTCACCGAACAGCATCAGGCAGTCGACCGTCATCGTGATCGTCACCTCGTACGCCCACCCCGTGCCCGACACTCTTCTCGATGAGGCCGAGGCCGCTCGCGCCGCGTGCCGCCGGTTCACCGCCACCGCCCCCGGGGGCTCCCCGGTGCGGTTCACCGTGAGCGCCCATCCGGCTCGTCAGGTGGGAGAGGAGTCCTGGCGGGTGCGGTACGACCTCGCGGCCGGCAGTGGTTCGAGCAGGATCACCGGTACGACCCTGTTCGGCTTGGTCCGGCTCGGTCACAACCTGGTGGTGGTGCAACTGACCGCCATCGCGGAGCCGCTGGACGAGGCGGTATTCGAAGCGGCGGTCTCATCGACGGTGACTGCCCTCACCCGCTAGTCGGTGCCCGCCCCGACCCAGCCGCACCGCGAGCCGGTCGCCCCGCGAGTCCAGAGTGGGCAGGTGGAGGTCGACCTCGTCGACCCGGGCCACCCGGACGCCCGAGGGACTCGCACCATCTGCCGAGATCACGGCGGTCTCCTCGTACCTCTCGGTGCGTCGCCGTTGCGGTTACCAGGGCTGGGCGCCGGCGTCGCTGAAGCAGCCGCCGTTCGGGCCGTCGGCGGCCAGCGTCGCCAGGCGCACGATGATCCGGGCGCCCTCGGCGGGGGTCCGCGAACTGCCGTGGTGGGTGAGGTCGGTGGCGACGTGACCGGGTGACGCCGAGTTGATTTTGATCTGCTCGTAGCCGGCGGTGCGCTGAAACGCCTGCGCATAGCGCACCGTGATCATGTTCAGTGCCGCCTTCGACGAGGAGTACGGCAGGATGTGCCCCGCGGCGGCATAGGGCGAGTCGATCTCGCCGGTCAACGCGAACGACGCGGTCCCGGCGCGTTGGCAGGTAACGGCCGAGACTCTCGTCGCCATCACCAGCCCAAGGGAACGGGGCAGCGCCCTAGTGTTCGAACATGGACTGCTACACCTGCCACCACAACCAGCAGATCGGCGCCCTGCCGCCACGCGAACTCGTCGCCGCCGACGACCACTGGCGGATCGCCCATGCCTTCGACACGGCTCTGCCGGGATGGCTGGTACTCGTCCCGCGCCGGCACGTGGTCTCGATCGCCGACCTGACCGACGCCGAAGCGGCCAGCCTCGGCACCTGGCAGGTCCGGCTCTCCCGAGCCCTGCGGACCGTGACCGGATGCGTGAAGACCTACGTGGTGCAGTTCGCAGAGAAGGAGGGCTTCGCCCACGTCCACTTCCACGTGGTGCCACGAATGCCTGATCTCCCTGACGACCGGCGCGGCCCGCGCATTTTCGCCTACCTGGCCGCGTCGGATGGCCAACGCGTCAACGAGCGACAGCAGGACGAACTCGCTGCTTCGCTCCGCGCGCAGCTCGACCATGCCGACCTGGGATAGAGCAACACAACACACGGCAGGCCTGTCACCGTGCTCGCCGGTGCGGGTTCAGGACCCGAGGCTGGGTGCCATGAGGGCCAGCGACCTGAACTGATGCCGTCTTCGGCATGCGCGGCATTGAGCGCATCGAGGGCAGGTGGGAACATGATCGTGTGGAGCAGGCGCGGGTGTGGTTCTTCCAGTCGAACCCCAAGCTCTGGCCTGGTGGTGCTCCGCGTCACCAGGCCCAGGTGCCAGGGCTGGTGTTGGTTAGCAGAACACCGATGCCGTAGTCGCTGATAAGCACAGCGGCGTAGCGGTCTTTGTCGTACACGTTGAGTTTGTATTTGTCGCCCTTTTCCGACCACTGCCAGTAGTCGTTCACGCCCGACTGCGGCGAGAAGGACTGTTGCTGCGACATGGCGGCGGGTGCCAGGCCGTCGACGTCCAGGCTCTCGGACCTGCTGCCGCCGGTCCAGGTGACGTTGCCCGTCAGCGCCTCACTGGAGATATTGACAACAAAGAAGTCAAACGACCCACTGCCTGCCATGGGGCCCTTGTCGGCGCCCTCAGATTCATTCAAGGTCTCAATTCCCTCGTCTCGGACCCGGCCTTAGGCGACCGGGTACAGAGTCAGAATAAGGTGACAAGAATGTTCTCGGGGCGAAACCGTATGCTCTGCTGATCCTCTTGTTGCGGGTTACTCACGGCCTGCGGACAGGACGCCTGCCGTCGATGTTCGGCTCAGGCCACCCCGGACATCCTCCTCGATCCGCTTCGCAGCAGCCAGCAACGGCGGGAGCAACTCCCGGCGGATCACCTCGAACGACCCTCGGGTGGCGTGCGCGGAGACGTTCACAGCCGCGATCACTGACCCGTTCTCACAATGGATCGGCGCGGCCAGGGAACGCAGCCCCTCCTCCAACTCCTGGTCCACAATCGCGTACCCCTGGGCGGCGATCTTCGTCAGGACGGTGCGCAGCTTCACCGGGTCGGTGACGGTGCGCCGGGTCAACTGCCGCAGCTCCGCCTTGCCCAGATAGTCGTCCAACCAGTCCGCTGGTTGCGCGGCGAGCAGCACCCGTCCCATGGACGTGGCATACGCGGGGAACCGGGTGCCGACGCTGATCCCCACCGTCATGATCCGCTTGGTGGGAACGCGGGCGACGTAGACCACCTCGTCACCGTCGAGCACCGACACCGAGCACGACTCGTGCACCTCCGCGACCAGCGCCTCCATGTGCCGCTGCGCGACCTCGGGCAGGCTCAGGCTCGACAGGTACGCGTAGCCGAGTTCGAGGATCCGCGCCCGCAGCGAGAAGAGCCGGCCGTCGCTGTGCACGTAACCCAGCTCGACAAGGGTGAGCAGGAACCGGCGCGCTGCGGCCCGGGTCAGCCCGGCCCTCCGGGCCACCTCACTGAGCGTGAGCTGCGCATGGTCGCCATCGAACGCCCGGATCACCGCGAGTCCGCGCTCCAGCGACTGGACGAACTCCGGCGATCTCGCCGCCTCCACGCTCACCCGGCCTCCTGCCGCAAGGTCTCCCGGGCTACCCGGAACGCCCGGTTCGCCGCCGGTACGCCAGCGTAGACGCCGACGTGGAGCAGGATCTCCATCACCTCCTCCGGGCTCAGTCCGTTGCGCAACGCGGCTCGGACATGCATCGCCAGTTCCTCGTCCTGGTGCAGGGTGGCGAGCACGGCGAGGGTTACACAGCTACGGGTACGCCGGTCGAGGCCCGGCCGGCTCCACACCTCCCCCCACGCATAGCGGGTGATGAAGTTCTGGAAGTCGGCGGTGAACTCATCCGTGCCGGCGATCGCGTGGTCGACGTGGCCGTCACCCAGCACCTGTCGACGTACCGTCATGCCTGCCTCGTGCCGCTCGTGGTCGTTCATCCGTCACCACGTTCCTCGTCGAAGTGTTCCCGCAGGAGCCGGCACACCTGCTCGGGTTGCTCGACGTTGGCCAGGTGTGCCGCCGCACCAACCACGGCGAGCCGGGCCCGCGGAATCCGCCCGACGATCTCGCGGGCGTACTCAACCGGCGTCGCCGGGTCGTCGGCTCCGGCGATGACAAGCGTCGGCGCGGCGACCCGGTCGAGGTCGGGGCGCAGGTCCATCGTGGCTATCGCCTCGCAGCAGGCGGCGTATCCGGCGGGGGATGTCGCGGTCAGCATGGCGCGGTAACCGGCGACCACGTCCGGCCGGGCCGCGGCGAAGGCCGGAGTGAACCAGCGGGCCACCACCGCGTCGGCGATCGGCGACAGACCGACGGCGCGTACCGTCGCCGCTCGTTGCCGCCACTGCTCGGGCGGGCCCAGCGACGCCGACGTGCACAGCAGCGCCAGCCGCCGCACCCGGTCGGGCGCGTGCGCGGCGAGCCACATGCCCACCATGCCACCGAGGGAGAGCCCCGCGTAGTGGAACCGCTCCACGCCGAGGTCATCCAGCGTTCGCAGCACCTCCCGGCCCAGCAGGTCCAGCGTGTACGGCCCGGCCGGCACCGCCGAGCGGCCGTGACCCAGGTGGTCGTACCGGACGACCCGGAACCGTTCGGCGAGCGCCGGGACCTGGGGTTCCCACATCGCAGCGGTGGTGCCGAGGGAACCACCGAGCAGCAGTACCGGCGCGGAGGTCGGACCGTCCACTGTGGTGTGCAGCCGGGAGATCACGTCCCCGCTCCCCGAACGGAGGCCAGCGCCCGGTCGACGAACCAGTCGGCCGACCCGAGCCACCGGTACGGGTCGAGCGCCTCGTCGACCTCCGCCTCGGACAGGTGAGCGCGGATCTCGGTGTCGGCGAGCAGCGCGGCACGGAACGACGGTTCGGCGGCGGCTCGGGTGACGAGGTGGCTGGTCGCTCCGAGATGCACCCACGCGCGGGCATGCTCGGGCACGGCGGCGGTCAACTCGCGCACGAACGGGACGACGGGGTTGCCCGCGGCCTCGGCCGCCCGGCCGAGCGCCACCGGGCCGTACCGCTCGGCGTGGCACTGCTCGACGATCGCGCCGGCCGCCGGTGCGGGCAGGATGCCAACGTCCGCCGCGGCCCGGGCGAGCGCGGCCTCCGCGTCGAGCATCGCCTGGAGCAGGGACCGGTCGCTGAGTTCGGCGTCGACGTCCGGGACGCCGGAGAGACCGCCGAGCAGGCCCTCAGAGGGCGAAGAAGACAGTCTCATGGTCTCCCTGCAAATGAATGTCGAAGCGGAGTCCGTCCGGCGCGGGACTCGCCAGCAGCGTCTCGCGGCGGTCGGCGTCGACGCTCAGCAGCACGGCGTCGGCGGCGTTCAGCGCCGGCTCGTCGGGAAAGTAGAGCCGGGTGAGGAGGCGGTGCAGCAGCCCTCGCCCGAAGACCGACAGAGTCAGGTGGGGAGCTTCGGTGCCGCCGTCCGGCTCGGGCAGCGGACCCGGCTTGACGGTCAGCAGCCGGTACCACCCCTGCCCGTCGGTCTCGCTACGCCCGAATCCGCGAAAGCCCGCGAGCGCAGGCGGCCGGGCACCCCGAGGGTCGTCCGGGTGGTCGAACCGGCCGTCCGGGTCGGCCTGCCAGCTCTCCACCATCGCGTCGACCACCGGCGTCCCGGTGCCGTCGAAGATCCGACCCCTGATCCAGAACGCGCCCGGCGTGGTCTCGGACACGACGTACGGGCCGTCGGGCCAGTGCAGGCCGATGCGCAGGTACGGTCCGACCGTCTGCGCGGGCGTGACGCCCAGTTGCTCACTCATCGTCGTCCTCGTCCTCGAAGGGAGTGCTCTCCCGGCCCCGCAGCACGACGTCGAACTCGTACGCCAGCGCCCATTCCGGCACCGTGGCGGCGTGGTCGTAGCGGGCGATCATCAGTTGCCGGGCGTTCGGATCGGGGACCGAATTGAAGATCGGATCCTGGAAGAAGAGCGGGTCACCCGGGAAGTACATCTGCGTCACCAGCCGCTGGGTGAACGCGCGGCCGAAGAGGGAGAAGTGGATGTGCGCCGGCCGCCAGGCGTTGTCGTGGTTCCGCCAGGGGTAGGCGCCGGGTTGCACTGTGACGAAGCGGTACCGCCCCTGGTCGTCGGTGAGCGCCCGCCCCACCCCTTCGAAGTTGGGGTCGAGCGGCGCCGGCCAGGTGTCCCTCGCTTCGCGGTACCGTCCGGCGGCGTTGGCCTGCCAGATCTCGACCAGCGTGCGGGGTACCGGCCGGCCGTCGCCGTCGCGGACCCGGCCGTGCACGATGATCCGCTGTCCCTGCGGCTCCCCGTCGTGCTGGCGGGTCAGGTCGTGGTCGAGCGCGCCGAGCCGCCCCTCCCCCAGCAACGGCCCGGTGACCTCGGTCAGCCGCTGCGGCAGGTGGATCAGTGGGTGTCGCGGCGACCGCGCCACTGTCGACTTGTAGCCGGGGCTGAGCAGGGGTGGGTGGACGTCGACGTCGTCGCGGCGGTACCGCGGTAGCACCAGCCCGCTGCTGGCCTGGGTGTCCTGAGTGGTCACTGTCGTCTCCCGTCGGACTTCGTCGCCTCCAGTGCCCGCAGCACCGCGAGTTCCCGTGCCGCCGGTGGCTCACCCGTGGTCAGCCCCTCGGCGAGGACAAGGTCCCAGCCGGTGGCCGCCCGCGCCTGCGCCCGCGTCACGCCGGGGTGCAGGCGGGTCAGCGTGAGTTCGCAGGTGATCGGGTCGGGTTCGAGGACGCCGAGGTCGGTGATCACCACTCGGGGGCCGCCGCCGCGCAGGCCGAGTCGCTCCCGGTCGCCCGGGCCGGTCCCGTACCCGACCGAGGTGATGAAGTCGACCCGTTCGGTGAACGTTCGGAGGTTCTGCCGGACGATCACCACGACCTCGCCGCAGGAGGCGGCGATCTCCGGAGCACCGCCGGCGCCGGGCAGGCGGACCTTCGGGGCGTCGTAGTCGCCACCGACGACCGTGGTGTTGATGTTGCCGTACCGGTCGAGCTGCGCCGCGCCGAGGAAGCCCACGTCGATCCGGCCGGGCTGGAGCCAGTAGTTGAACACCTCGGGCACCGACACCACCGCGTCGGCTGTGTCGGCGAGGACACCGTCGCCAATGGACAGCGGCAGCCGATCCGGCTTGGCGCCGAGGCAGCCGGACTCGTAGACGAGGACCAGGTTCGGGGCGTGGGTGGCCCGGGCGAGGTTCGCCGCGGTGCTGGGCAGCCCGATCCCGACGAAGCAGGCGGCACCGTCGCGCAGTTGCCGCGCGGCGGCTACGGTCATCATCTCGTCAGCGGTCCAGTCCGCCATCGCGTTCCCTCGCTCGCCGCGCTCGCTCACGCCGCCGCCCCGGCCCGGTGCACGTGCTGGTCCAGCCAGGCGCGGAAGGTGTCGCGGTTCCGGCTGACGGCGTCCCAGGCCCGGTAGAAGTCGTTGTCCCGTACCGAGTAGCCGTGGGCGTAGGAGGGGTGCGCGCCACCGGGCACCTCGGCCACCGCGCTGACCGCCCATCCGGGCAGGACGACCTGCCCGGGTACGGGATGCAGCTCGTCCACGATCTCCTCGACGGTGACCAGCGAACGGTGTGCGGCGAGCACCGCCTCCTTCTGCACCCCGGTGATGCCCCACATCTGCACGTTGCCGGCCCGGTCGGCGCGCTGCGCGTGCACCACTGTCACGTCGGGACGCAGAGCGGAGACCGCGGTGAGGATCTCGCCGGTGAAGGGGCAGGTGATCGGCCGGACGTTGTCCGTGCGCGCTGGCAGATCGGTGCCGGTGTAGCCACGCAGGACGGCGAACGGCAGCCCGGACGCCCCGGCCACGTAACGGTTCGCCATGCCCGCGTGACTGTGCTCCTCCAGCTCGAGCGGACGCGGCCAGGCGTGCTGCACGGCGTCCCGGAAGCGGTGCAGCGATCCCACACCCGGGTTGCCGCCCCAGGAGAACACCAGACGACGGGCACACCCGGCGCCGATGAGCTGGTCGTAGATGACGTCAGGGGTCATCCGCACCAGGGTCAGATCCTGCCGTCCCTGGCGGATGATCTCGTGGCCGGCGGCGAACGGGATGAGGTGGGTGAACCCTTCCAGGGCCACCACGGCACCGTCACGGACCAGGTCCGCCACACCGTCGGCAAGCGAGACGAGCGTCGCCACGAGTCTCCCTGTCTCCTGCGAGAACCTGGGCATCGCCGGCTGTTCGCTGTGCGGACTGCCGTACTCATGTCGAACGTACGGCCGGCGATGGTATCCGTCAACGACTGCGGAAAGTCGGTGCGACGCGTTGACGCGAGCCGGGCCACGTGCCAACGTTCAAATAGAGAACGGTCGTTCGATAGGCGAACACTTCGAGCCCCTTCCGAGCGGAAGCCCCACGCCCCCAGGAGGACCGCCATGACACTGCTCGACGTCACGACCTGACATCTGAAGGAGAGGAGGATGCCGGGGATGCGTACCCAGGTCGGCATCGTCGGCGCCGGGCCGGCCGGACTCATGCTGTCGCACCTGCTGCACCTGCGCGGTATCGAGACCGTGGTGCTGGAGAGCCGCAGCCGCGACCACGTCGAGCACCGACTCCGGGCGGGCGTCCTCGAACAGGGCTCGGTCGACCTGCTCTGCCGCACGGGCCTCGGTGAACGGCTGCGACGGGAAGGGCTGCGGCACGAGGGCATCGAGCTGCGCTTCGCCGGGGAGTCGCACCGGGTGCCGATGACGGATCTGACGGGGCGGGCGATCACCGTCTACGGACAGCAGGAGGTGGTCAAAGACTTGATCGCCGCCCGGCTCGCGGCCGGCGGCTCGATCCTGTTCGAGGCCGACGCGGTCCGCCTGGACGGCCTCGACTCAGACTCACCGGTCATCCACTTTCGACGCGACGGCCGCGAGGAGGAGTTGCACTGCGACTTCGTGGCCGGCTGCGACGGGTTCCACGGGGTGAGCCGCGGCGCGGTACCCGAGGGGGTGCTGACCACCTACGAGCGGACGTACCCCTTCGCCTGGTTGGGCGTCCTCGCCGCGGCCGCGCCGGCGGTGGAGGAGCTCATCTACGCCAACCACGACCGTGGTTTCGCCCTCTACAGCATGCGCTCGGCGGACATCTCCCGGCTCTATCTGCAGGTCGCGCCCGACGAGGACATCACCGCCTGGCCGGACGAGCGGATCTGGACGGAGCTGCGGGCGCGACTGGAGACGGTGCCGGGCTGGTCGCTCAACGAGGGGCCGATCCTGGAGAAGTCCATTACCCCGATGCGCAGCTTCGTGGTCGAGCCGATGCAGTGGGAGCGGCTGTTCCTGGCGGGGGACGCCGTGCACATCGTCCCGCCCACCGGTGCGAAGGGCATGAACCTGGCCCTCGCCGACGTCGCGCTGCTCGGGGACGCCTTCGCGGCGTGGTACGACGGGGGCCGCACCGATCTGCTGGAGGGCTATTCGGCCACGGCACTGCGCCGGGTCTGGCGCGCCCAGCACTTCTCCTGGTGGATGACCTCCATGCTGCACCGGCTGGAGCGCAACGACCCGTACGAGACGAAGCTGCAGACCGCGACTCTGAGGTACGTCGCCACCTCCCGTGCCTACGCGACCAGCCTGGCCGAGAACTACGTGGGCCTGCCGGACGTCTGACCGCGCCGCCGAACGATGTTTAACCTATTCGTGACGGGCGTCAGAAATTCTTGACATTCGATGCCGGGGTGACTGACCATGGCCAACACAGCGGCGTGCGCCCCCACCCCACCACCCCGCCCAGGAAGGGCCTCGTCAATGAAGAAGGTCATGGCTCTCGGGCTGATCGCCGCCACCGCGATCGCCCTCACCGGATGTACCGACTCCGACGCGTCCAAGCCGTCCGAACAGACCTCGGGCGAGTTGCGCAAGGTCCGGGTCGCGGCGCTGCCCATCACCGAAACCGCCGCGTTGTGGGGCGGCATCAAGGCGGGGATCTTCGCCGAGCGCGGGCTCCAGGTCGAGGTGCTGCCCGCCCAGGGCGGCGCGCAGGCCATTCCCGCGCTCATGAACGGCGACATCGACTTCGCGATCGGCCAGCCCTTCGGGCCGTTCCGGGCCGACCTGCGGGATCTCGGCGTCGTCATCATCGGCAACTACGCCTCCTCGTACGCCGACGGCGACGACATCAACGCCGTGGTGGCCTCGGCGAAATCCGGCATCAGGCGGCCGGCCGACCTCGCGGGCAAGCGGGTCTCGGTCAACAGCCTGGGCGCCGCCGGCGACGTGACGATCATGGCGGCGGTCGAGAAGGACGGCGGCGACCCGTCGAAAATCAAGTTCGTCGAGGTCGCCTTCCCGGACGCACCGGCCCAACTCGAATCCGGCAACATCGACGCCGCCTGGGTGCCGGAGCCCTTCGTCACGCAACTGAAGGCCCGCGGCGACACCTTCATCGTCGCGCCCTACCAGGCGGTGGTGCCCGGCCTGACCACGCTCACCACGATCACCACAAAGGAACGCACGGAGAAGGACGCCAAGCTGGTCGAGGACTTCACGGCGGCGATGAAGAAGACGTTGGAGTGGGCCAAGGTTCCCGCCAACGAGGCGGCGCTCCGGCAGGCCATCAAGGACAATCTCGAGCTGCCCGCGCCCGTGGCGGAGTCGGTGAGGCTCCCGGCGTTCGGTTGGGAGGTCGACCGGTCGAGCCTGCAGACGCTCGCCGAGCTCGCGCAGAAGTACAAGGTGCTCGACAAGCAACCCAACTTCGACCGTCTCATCCACCAGCAGTAACTGGCGCGATCCCGCCCTCCTCCCTGAGCGTCGGACCGGGGAGGGCCTGGCCGCCCGCCTGACGACGGGAGTGACATGCCCGTGTTTCCCACCCGACGCCTGCGCGCGTTACGCAAAGCGATGCTGGGCCTCGTCGGCCTGACCGGGTTCCTCGTCGTCTGGCAGCTGATCCCGACGCTGGGCCTGGTCAACCCGCTGTATCTGCCGTACGTGACGGACGTGCTGGCGCGGCTGTTCGAGCAGATCGTCGACCTCGCGTTCTGGCGGCGGCTGGGCAGCACCATGACGTCCTGGGCGATCGGTCTCACGGTGGCGACGTTGGCCGCCGTCGCCCTCGGCACTGTCGTCGGCCTGGTGCCGTTCCTCCGGCGCGCGACCCACACGACTGTCGAGTTTCTGCGACCAATCCCGTCGGTCGCCCTCATTCCGCTCGCCGTGCTGATGTTCGGCATCCAGATGCAGGCCGCCCTCGTCATCATCATCTACGCGTCGTTCTGGCAGGTGTTCGTACAGGTGATCTACGGCGTCGCCGACATCGACACGGTCGCCCGGGACACCGCTCGCAGCTTCGGTCTGCTCCGCCGAGAGCAGTTGACGCATCTCGTCCTGCCGACCGCCCTGCCGTACCTCATGACGGGCCTGCGGCTCGCGGCGGCGGTCGCGCTCATCCTCGCCATCACCGCGGAAATGGTGATCGGCAACCCCGGCCTCGGGCGCATGATCGAGCTGTCCCGATCCGCCGGGGACTCCGTCGGCCTGTACGCCCTCGTCGTGGTCACCGGCCTGCTCGGCCTCACTGTGAACATCGCCTTCCGGTTCATCGAGCGTCGGGTGCTGTCCTGGCACCAGTCCGTGCGAGGGGAGACGGTGCTGTGACCGCGTACACCGGCCGGATCGCCAGCACGCCGCGCAGCCGGGGTGTCGGGTCCCGCATCGTGGCGAGCCTCCTCTACGCCCTCGGGCTGCCGATGCTGCTCCTGGTGGTCTGGGGCCTGGTGGCGACGAGGGCGACGAGTCGGTTCTTCCCCGACCCGTTGACGATCTCCGAAGCGTTCGTGGACACCTGGGTAGGTCCCTCGTTCGTCGACGACGTGGTGCCGAGCCTCTACCGCCTCGGCCTCGGTGTCGCCGCGTCGATCGTGCTCGGTATCGCCGCCGGCACCGTCATCGGCCTGGCCCCGTGGTTGCGCGAACTCCTCGAGCCGCTGTTGGAGTTCTTCCGGGCGATCCCGCCGCCGGTGCTGATCCCGGTGGTCATGCTCCTGCTCGGCATCACGGACACCATGAAGGTGGTCGTGATCGTCTCCGGTGCGGTCTGGCCGATCCTGCTGAACACGATCGAGGGTGTCCGGGCGACGGACAGCGTCATGAAGGAGACGGCGGAGTCGTTCCGGGTCTCCTGGTGGGAGCGACTCTGGTTCCTCGTGCTCCCCGCCGCCAGCCCACGCATCATGGCCGGGGTTCGGCAGGCCCTCTCGGTCGCGCTCATCCTGATGGTCATCTCCGAGATGTTCGCCTCGTCCTCCGGGCTCGGCTACCGGATCGCCTACTTCCAGCGCAACTACCTCATCGCCGAGATGTGGAGCGGCATCCTCCTGCTCGGTCTCGTCGGCGTCGTCCTCGCCGTAGCTTTCGGTCTCGTCGAACGGCGCGTCCTGCGCTGGTACCACGGAATCAGGGAGGTCAACCGTGCCTGATCGGAGCACCCTGCTGCGGGTCGAGCGCCTACGAAAGGTCTACGAGTCCACGACGGGAAACGTCGAGGCGATCGGAGACATCAGCTTCACGATGGACGCCGGTGAACTCGTCTGCATCGTCGGGCCGTCCGGCTGCGGCAAGACCACTCTCCTGAAATGCCTCGCCGGCCTGCTGCGGCCCACCAGCGGTGTGGTCGAGATGGACGGCTCGCCGGTGACCGGCCCCAGCCCCGCCATGGCCGTCGTGTTCCAGGAGTACGGTCGCAGCCTCTATCCGTGGCTGACGGTGCACGGCAACGTCGAGCTTCCGCTGCGGCACAAGAAGCTCTCCCGAGCGGACCGGGACAAGCTGGTCGCCGACGCTCTCGATGCGGTGGGCCTGGCGCACGTCGCGCGAAGCCACCCGTGGCAGCTCTCCGGCGGGATGCAGCAGCGGGTGGCGATCGCGCGGGCTCTCGCCTACCAGCCCGAGATCCTGATCATGGACGAACCGTTCGCAGCGGTGGACGCGCAGACCCGGGCCGACCTGGAGGACCTCGTCCGCGAGCTGCACACCAGCCGCAGGATATCGGTCCTCTTCGTCACCCACGACATCGACGAGTCGGTGTATCTGGGCCAGCGGGTTCTAGTATTGTCCGCGTCGCCGACCTGGGTCCAGGAGGACCTTGCGATCGACCTGCCGCCGGAGCGCGATCAGATCACCACCCGCGCCCTGCCCCGTTTCACCACACTGCGGACGCACGTCTACGACCAGATCCAGCGAGCCAAGCGCGGGCAGGCCGTAGCCCCGAGGTCCGCGCCGTGAGCGGTGCCCGGACGAACGGACTCGCCGAAGGGAAGGGCTGTGGGTAGTCGTCAGCCGAAGCAGCTGCTGCTCGCCTTCTTCGGGGAACACGTCGTCGATGGCGCCACGGGACCGATCCGGGCGAGCGCTCTGATCACCGTTCTGGAAGGCGCGGACGTCGCCGCGCCGGCCACCCGCGCGACCCTCGACCGCCTCGTGCAGAGCGGCATCCTCGCTCGCAGCAGGAGTGGTCGGGAGACCTTGTTCTCGTTGACCGAACACGGCGTGGCGGTGCTGCGCGAGGCCACGTACCGCGTTCGCGGGCCGCGGCCGTTCGACCCACAGGGCAGCGGGTGGACCCTTGTCACCTTCTCGATCCCGGAGGGTCAGCGGATGCTGCGACACCGGCTGCGCTCGACCCTCACCTGGGAGGGCTTCGCGCCGATCCGGGACGGGCTCTGGCTGGCGCCCGGCGAGGTGGACCTCGCCGGGTCGTTGGAGCCGCTGCGGCAGGACCTCGCGCCCAACGCCGTGGTCGCCTTCCACGCCCGCGAACTCGCCGGGTTCCCGATCGGTGACAGCGTGCGCGCCGCGTGGGACATCGAGGCGATCCGGCGCGAGCACCTCGCGTTCATCGACGTGTGGGACGACCCGGCCGCGACGGCGATGGCGCCGAGCGCCCTGACCGTGCGGACGATGCTCGTGGCGGACTGGCTCGCGCTGCTGCGCGCCGACCCGAGGCTGCCGGCCGAGTTCATGGACGCGGAATGGCCAGCCAGCCGGTCGGCCGAGACCTACCGCCGGATGCACGAGAAGTTGGCAGAGGCGTCCACTGCGGAGTTCGCCGAACTCGTGGCGGCCCGCCCCGCGGCTAGGCGCCGAAGCGGGCCTTCAGATCGGCCTTCCGCACCTTCCCCGACGCGGTCCGCGGCAACTCGTCCACGATGACGACGTTCTTCGGCAGCTTGTAGCGCGCAATCCTGCCGTCGAGGCACGCCCGCACGGTGTCGGTGTCCACGGACACCCCCTCCCGTACGGTCACGATCGCCCACGGCACCTCCCCCCAGCGCTCGTCCGGTACGCCGATGACCGCCGCCGACGTCACCCCTTCGATCTCGCTGAGCAGCTGCTCGAGTTCGAGGGGATAGATGTTCTCGCCCCCCGAGATGATCATGTCCTTGAGGCGGCCGGAGATGTAGAGGCAGCCGTCGGCGTCCAGGTGGCCCAGATCGCCGGAGCGGAACCACCCGTCGACAGTGAACGCCTCGGCGGTCGCCTCCGGGAGCCCGTGGTAGCCGGGGAAGATGTTGGGCCCGGCCACCTCGATCTCACCGACAGCGCCGGTGGGCACCACGGCACCTGTCCCGTCGGTGATCCGCACGTCGGTGAAGAAGTGCGGCAGACCGACGCTGCCCTGCTTGCTGCGGGTCAGCGACGGCGGCAGCGCTGTCGCGCCCGGCGCGGCCTCGGTCATGCCGTACCCCTGCGAGAACGACAGGCCCCGCGCCTCGTACGCGTCGAGGATGCGGGCCGGCACCGCCGAACCTCCGCAGGTGAGCTTCGCCAGCGTCGACAGGTCGGTCGAGGCCCAGGCGGGATGGTCGGCCATCAGCTGGTAGGTGGTCGGCACGCCGCTGAGCATGGTGACCCCGTGCCGCTCGATCTGCGCGAGCGCGCGGCCCGGGTCGAAGCCCTTCTCGATGACCATCGTGGCGCCCTTGAGGATGACCGGCAGGGCACCCATCCCGAGGGAGGCGACGTGGAACAGTGGCGAGATCATGAGCGCGACGTCGGTCGAGACGACGTCGTAGTCGACAACACAGTTGAGCGCGACCCAGGTGAGGTTCCCGTGGGTCAGCACGGCACCCTTGGCCCTGCCGGTCGTGCCCGAGGTGTAGACGATCGCCGCCGGATCCCGGTGGCCGGTGTCGGCAGGGCCGGTGCACCCGGCGACGGCGTCCCGCGCCAGGTGGGCAAGACCCGGCCGGTCCGCGGCGCCCTCGCCGGTGACGATGACGAACGGGGTCCCGGCGGCCGGCACGGCGGAGGTCACCGGCACCGCGAGATCCGGGTCGTGGATCAGCACCCGCGCGTCGCAGTCCGTGAGAACGTAGGCGATCTCGGGTGGTGCGAGCCGGGTGTTGACCGGCACGAAGACGGCACCGACCTGTGCCGCCCCGAACATCACCTGGAGAAACTCCGGGCTGTTCTCGCCGAGGTAGGCGACGGCGTCACCCTTGCCGACACCCCGCTCCCGCAACAGCGCCGAGATCCGGTCCGCGGCGTCGGCGAACTGACCGTACGTCATGGTCGACCGGTCGCCGTGGATGAGGGCGACCTTGTCCGGGGACTTGAGCCGGCGCTTGGCCAGCCAGGCGCCAATTCCGTGCTGCTGCATCATCAGTCTCCTGGTGGTGGAGGTGGTGTGCTCACCCGGCTCGGCGGACCCCGGGGTTCAGGCGTAGAAGCGGTACAGCCCGCGCGCGACCACAGCGGGCTTGGTCCCGCCCTCGATCTCGATCGTCTGGTCGACGGCGAGCTGGTAGCCGCCGCGCACCTCGACGACCTCGACGACAGTGGCCTGCATGCGCACCCGCGACCCAACCACGACCGGCGCGGGGAAGCGCACCCTGTCGAGGCCGTAGTTCACCTTCGTGGCCACGCCCTTGACCTCGAGCAGCTCGGTCCAGAAGGGAACTGCCATCGACAGGGTGAGGAAGCCGTGCGCGATCGGCGCGCCGAACGGACCGGTCTTCGCCCGCCCGGGGTCGACGTGGATCCACTGGTGGTCATCTGTGGCGTCCGCGAACAGGTTCACCTGGTCCTGGGTGACCGTCCGGTAGCCGGTATGACCGAGATCGGCGCCGGCGAGGTCGGCGAGCCGGTCGTAGCTGGTGGTCGTCGTCATTGCGCTGCCTCTCGTCGTCACCGGGCAAGGCCCAACAGCCGGACCGCGTTGTCCTTCAGGATGCCCGGGAGCACGTCCGGTTTGAGGTCGGTGGCTGCCACGTCGCGCAGCCAGCGATCGGGGGTGAGCAGGGGGTAGTCGGTGCCGAACAGCACCCGTCGTTTCAACACAGTGTTGGCGTGGCGCACCAGCTCGGTCGGGAAGTACTTCGGGCTCCAGCCGGACAGGTCGATCCAGGTGTTGTGCTTGTGCGTGGCCACCGACAGCGCCTCGTCCTGCCAGGGCACCGACGGGTGGGCCATGATGATCTGCAGGTCGGGAAAGTCGGCCGCGATCGGGTCGAGCAACATCGGATTCGACAGGCCGAGCCGCAGGCCGTAGCCGCCCGGCGTACCCGCGCCGATGCCGGTCTGCCCGGTGTGGAAGAGCGCCGGGACCCTGGCCCGCTCGAGGAGGCCCCACAGCGGCGCGTACTCGTCGCGGCTGGGGTCGAACCCCTGCACTGTGGGATGGAACTTGAAGCCGCGTACGCCCTCCTCGTCGATCAGCCGGGCGGCGAGTTCGAGGGCCGCTTCGCCGGTGCGCGGGTCAACCGAACCGAAGGGGATGAGCACGTCGGCGTACTCGGCCGCCGCGCGGGCGATGTCGGTGCTGGACAGCGGCCGGTGCTTCAGTTGGGTTCGCGCGTCCACTGTGAAGACGACGGCGGCCATGTCCCGCTCGCGGTAGTACTGCGCCACCGCGCCGACCGCGGGCCGTGGCCCGTCGGTCTTGAAGTACGTCGACACCGCCGCCACGAGCGGTTCCGGCAGTGAGGCGTGACCGTGGTGGTCGACCTCGATGTGCACGTGCATGTCGATCGCCGTTACTGCGTCGAGGTCGATCGCGGGCTGGTACATGGGCGGCAGCCTTCGTCGGGCGGGTCAGGGGGTCGCGGGCTGGAATTCGTCGGGAAGGTCCGGGAAGCGTTCACCAACACTCTGCGCGGCTCCGGCGAACGTCGTCGGCCAGGTCTCCACCAGCGCGTCGTACGTCCAGCCGCCCTCGCGGTGAGCGGTCAGCGCCGCCTCCGGGTGGGTCCAGATCTGGAGGCGGTCGCCGCCCACCCCGATCACCTGCCCGCTCACGGAGCCCGCCGCGTCGGAGCCGAGGAACGCGATCAGCCCGGCTACGTCGTCCGCCGTGCCGAACCCGAGGTCGTGCCGGAAGAACGCCGGCATCTGCTCACCGTTCGCCTCGGCCCGCACCGCCGCGGCGAAGTAGGGGACGGTGGCGGTCATCGCGGTCGCGGCGACCGGAACGACGGTGTTGGCGGTGATGCCGGCCCGGGTGAGCTCGAGCGCCCAGGTTCTGACCATGCCGACGATGCCCGCCTTTGCGGCGGCGTAGTTGGTCTGGCCGAAGGTGCCCCGCTGTCCGGTGGGTGAACCGACGCAGATGATCCGCCCACCCTCGCCGGCCTGCCGCATGTGCTGCACCGCCGCACGCACAGTGGTGAACGTGCCGCGCAGGTGCACGTTGACGACGGTGTCGAAGTCGTCGTCGCTCATCTTCCACAGCACGGTGTCGCGCAGGACGCCGGCGTTGGTGACGAGGATGTCCAGCCGCCCGAAGTGTTCGACCGCTGTGCTGACCAACTCCTTCGCGGTCTCGGTCGGGCCGACCGGTGCGACCACCGCGACGGCCCGGCCGCCGGACGCCTGGATCGCCGCCACGGCGTCGGCGGTGACCTGGGCGTCGATGTCGTTGACCACGACGGACGCGCCGCGCCGCGCCAACTCCTGGGCGTAGGCGAGGCCGAGACCCCGTCCCGATCCGGTGACGATGGCGACTTTGCCGTCCAGTGACATGGGCACTCCCTTTCGTCGATGCGATCTGAGCACGAACCGTTGAGAATGTCAATTATTTAGGATGCTTGCTACCATCGTCGCCATGTCCCCTGTCGAACGGACCCGGCCGACCGGACGCGACCGGCTGCGGGACAGCGTGCTCGCCGGGGACCTGAGCTTCCTGCTGGCCCGCGCCAACGCGCTCACGCTCGCCGCGGCGAACGCCGCCCTCGCCGAGCACGGGCTGAAGGCACGCTCCTATTCGGTGCTCGCCCTGGCCGCCGACGACGTCCGCCCCACCCAGCGGGAGCTCGCCGAGTTCCTCCGTCTCGATCCGAGCCAGGTCGTCGCCCTCATCGACGGGCTGGAGAAGCGCCACCTGGTCGAGCGTCGCGCCGACCCCGCCGACCGCCGCGCCAACGTCCTCGTCGCCACCGACGCCGGCCGGGCGCTGTTCACCCGCGCCCAGGAGTCGGCGCGCGCCGTGGAGCTCGGCCTGCTGGCCATCGTGACGCCGCAGGACCACGAGCGGCTGGCCCGACTGCTGCGACTGCTGGCCTTCCCGGACTGACGCGGCGAGCGGGCAGCGCCCGATCACCGGCACCGGTGGCGCGAATCAGCAGCTGGACCCGCGGGGTGAGCTGCCCAGCGCCCGGGACAGCACCCGCCCCGCAGCCTGGACCAGCGGGGCCAGCGCTCCCGGGTCCGCCCGGTCGTGAGCGACCACCAGCGAGATCGCCGCCACCACACCCTCCGGTGCGCGGATCGGCGCAGCCACCGAAAGGGCGTCCATCGTGACCTGCCGGTCGCTGACCGCATACCCCAGCTGGCGCACGTGGGCGAGGCAGCGCCGCAGCCGCCCCGGGTCGGTGATGGTCAGGTCGGTGTAGCGCTCCAGTGGCGCGGCCAGCACCTGCTCCTGCACCTCGATGGGCGCGTGTGCGAGCAGCACCAGCCCGACGCCGGTGGCGTGGAGCGCGAAGCGGCCACCCACCCGGGTGAGCACGGGCACCGCGTCCCGCCCGGCGATCCGTTCGATGAAGACGAGTTCGAGGTCCTGCCGGACGGCGAGCTGGACGTTCTCGTGGGTCACCTCGTACAGGTCCTCCATCACCGGGAGGGCCACTTCCCGCAGTCCCAGACCCCTCGGAGCGAGCGAGCCCACCTCCCACAGCCGCAGACCGATCCGGTACCGCCCGTCGTCGCCGCGCTCCAGCGCCCCCCACGCGACGAGTTCCGCTGCCCGCCGGTACACGGTGGGCAGCGGCAGCCCGGCGCGCCGGGCCAGCTCGCTCAGGGTCATCGCCGGACTGGCCGGGCTGAACGCGTCGAGCAGCGCCAGCACCTTGCTCGTCACCGACCGACCCGGTTGCCCGCGCACCCCGCCATCATTCCCCGCCTGCGCCGGCCGGTCACAGCTCGAGTACCAGCCGGGGCGTGCGGGCCCGGGAAACACAGATCATCATGGCGTCGCCGGCGGCCCGCTCCTGCTCGGTGAGCAGACTGTCGCGATGCTCCGGCACGCCGGCAAGCACCGGGGTCTCGCAGGTACCGCAGGTGCCCTCCCGGCAGGACGAGAGGACCGGCACCCCGGCGTCCTCCACCGCCCGCAGGATCGACGTGCCCGGTGGCACGTTCACCGTCCGTCCGGAGAGCGCGAGCTCGACCTCGATCGCCGTCTCCTCGCCGCCGATGTCGCCTGACGGTGTGAAGCGCTCGACGTGCAGGCAGCCGGGCGGCCAGCCACGACAGTGCGCCTCGACCGCCTTGACCAGTGCATCCGGGCCGCAGCAGTAGACGAGTCCGGCGCCGGGCCGGCCCAGCAGCCCGGCCAGGTCGAGCAACCCGTTCTCGTCCTGCGGGTGCAGGCTCACCCGGTCGCCGTACTTCTCCCGCAGGGAGGCGGCGAAGGCCATCGTGGATCGACTGCGGCCCCCGTACACCAGCCGCCAATCGGCGCCTGCGGCGTCGGCGGCGGCGACCATCGGTCTGATCGGAGTGATGCCGATGCCGCCGGCGACGAAGAGGTAACGCCGTGCCGCGACCAGCCGGAAGGTGTTGCGGGGTCCGGTCACCCGGACGGCGGCGCCTACGGTGAGCCGCTCGTGCGCCAGCCGGGAGCCGCCGCGCCCGTTCGTTTCGCGCTGCACAGCGATCCGCAGGGCGAACCGGTCCGCCGGGTCACCGCAGAGGGAGTACTGGCGTACCAGCCCGGCGTCCAACTCCAGGTCGACGTGCGCGCCCGGCGTCCACTCCGGTAGGTGGCCGCCGCCCGGTCGGCACAGGCTGATGGCGACGATCTCGGCCGCGACCTGTTCCCGGGCCGCGACCACCAGTTCCACACCGACCAGATCGTCCCCGGTCACGCCAGCACCGCCAGTCGCCCCGGCGGACCGGTAGCCGTTACGGCAGTGGCCTGATGGCCCTGCGGGTGGGCGAGTAGCCACTCCCACAGCTCAACCGGCTCCTCGGCGAGGCGCTCCGCGCCGCAGTGGCAGATCCCGCGCAGGGTGTCGGTGCCCGGCACCCAGTGGATCCGGTAGACCCGGTTCCCGGTGAGCACGCCAGCTCGGGAACTCACCGCGCCGCTCCCACCGTCCCCGAGCCGACCATCCGGGCCAGCAGCCGCCGGGCGGCCAGGCCACCGGTGTCGATGTTGATGCTCAGTTCCTGGTACCGGTCCGGCTCGGCCGCGATCACCTGCTCCAGGACGTTGAGCGCCTGCACGTCCTGCATGACCACTGTGTGGTTGCTGTGGTGGAGGTACTCGCTGACCGACTCGTCGTCGATCGCGAAGTCGCGCGCCACGGCCCAGAAGTCGTAGGTGGTGTGCTCGGTCGACGGGGTGATGGCGTACACGATCTCGGCGTGGAACGCTCCGCTGTCCTCGCCCTCGGCCGGCGGAAGGACGCCCTGCGGCGCGATCCGGCTGTGCAGGAGGTAGAGGCAGGGTGGGCGGTACTCGATGTCCTGCCACCGGGTGATTCGGCCCTGTATCCCGGTCGAGCGCGCGTAGAACGGCGGGCACTCGGCGTCGTCCATGTGCCGACTGACGTAGACGATGCCCAGGTCCTCGTCCACCTCCGTGGTGATCGGGGTGTTCGCCACCTCCGGCGTGCCGATGTAGCCACCGTGTAGATAGGTCTCGTGGGACAGGTCCAGGAGGTTGTCCACAAGCAGGCCGTACCGCGCGTTCAACGGCGCCATGCCGCGCACCACCGCGTACCGCGGGTCGGCCAGCCAGGGCGCGCGGGGAATCGCGGCCGGGTCGGCCCGGTCCCGGTCACCGATCCAGACCCAGATGAAGGAGTCCTGTTCCACCACCGGGTACGAGGCGACCCGCGCGGTGCGCGGGATGCGCTGCTGACCCGGCACGAAGACACACGCGCCGGTCGGGTCGTAGGTGAAGCCGTGGTAGCCGCACACGATCGTGTCGCCGTCGAGGCGGCTCTCCGACAGCGGATAGCGCCGGTGTACGCACCGGTCGGCGAGCGCCACCGCCTCCCCCGCCTCGGTGCGGTACAGCACAAGCGGCTCACCGAGCACCGTACGGGCGAGCAGGCCACGTCCGACCTCACTGCCGTAGGCCGCCACATACCACTGGTTACGCGCGAAGGCCACGAGACCGAACCTCCAGCCAGACGATCGCCGATGGAGCCGAATCATCCCGTGCGGGGTTCGCGATGAGGACCGGAGCTTTCACTGAATGAAAGACCGATTCCACGCTGGCCCTGCCGGCAGACCGCCCCGCGCGATCCGATCAGCTGTTGACGTCACTGTCCTCGAGCGCCGCAGCAAGATGGGCGGTCTCGCGATCGGCCCAGAGGTCCCCCAGCTGGTCGACGCGGTGTGCCCGGATGTCGGGTTGCGGGCTGGTGGCGTACCGGTGGGCTACGGCACGCACGTGCTCCTGCGCGGGCTCGGCGAGGCCGTCGTAGACCGCGACGAACACCGCTCGCGCGTCCATCCTGGGCCATCCCGCGGGCATCAACTCGATCGGCAGCAGCGGGTCCAGGATGGGGAAGCGCCGGTAGGCATCCATCACCTCGGTACGCGCCCGTACCGCCGCCGCCCCCGTGACGTCTCCGGTCTGGACACCTGTCAACAGGGCCTTCCAGCGTCGGATGAAGGAGTCGTAATCGTGGACGAGTGCGGCGGTGTCCCAGGCGTCGATCGGTATCCGATGGGTGACCGCCTCGATCTCCACGTGCCGTGCGCGGAACACGGTCGTCGCGCCGAGCGCGATCGCGGAGAGCTTCGCTCTGGGCGTGTGGCCGAAATTGTGCGGTGACACCCACAGTCCGTCGTACAGGGGCGCGTACCCGAGCCATCGAAGCTGTCCGCGGAGGGCGCGTCGCTCGGCGCTTGCCTCCTGCGGCAGGGAGAACGCGACAAGTGTCCACCAGCCGTCCCACGCCTCGGCCTGCGCGACGAAGGCTGCGATCCGGCGTGCGCCGCGCGCGAGGTCATCGGCGGCGGGCTGGGTCAAGCGGTAGAAGCTGTGCCGTCCCTGACGGCTGATCTCCAGTACCCCGCGGCGGGCCAGGCGGCTGATTGCGGTCCGGGCCCCGGCCGTGTTGACGCCCGATTCGGCCAGCAGCGCCACGAGGGCGGCGGAGGGTAGCCAGGTGCGGCCCTGAATCGTGTAGTCGGCCAGCAACGTCACGGCCAAGCCCTGGGGCGAACTGCCTGACTGTCTGCGGGGCAGTTGGGTGGAGCCGTCCGCTAGGTCCGGGAAGATCTCGTCGATGTTGAAGGGGCTGACCACACGACGCTCCGGCGCAGATCGGGGAAGACCGCTCGATGGTAGATCCGATTGTGGCAGGCGCCTGGCCAGGTTCCTCCGTCCCCCCGTCATACGGAGCTGATCTGCCGCTCACGCCGTCATATCCATTGTGAAACATCGATTGACAGTTTCGCGGACCAGGGAGACACTTTTTGTAATACGTCTGGCATTGCGGGAGCCAGCAAAGCTAGCGGGCAACTGGTCGACCTCCCCGGGCGGAGGTCATCTGGCGAGCCGACCGGCATGAACCTGCCTCGGCCGACCTCACCATCAAGAGGTTGACGGTGAGACCGACCCGGCGCGTCGCGTCCAACCACGGTGATGTACAGCCTCCGGCGACCCCGCCGGCGCGACCCACCGTGTCCAACGAAGCGTCAAGGGAGTGAAACGCGTGAAACTCTATCGACGGCTGCTTGTCGGCTTCGCCGCGATCCTCGCGGTAGCTGGCCTGGCACTGGTGACACCCGGGCTGACGAGACCGGCCGCTGCGGCCTCGTTGACCGAGGTGACCAACTTCGGCAGCAACCCGGGCGGGATGCGGATGCACATCTATGTGCCCGACGTCCGTCCGGCCAACCCGGCGATCGTGGTCGCCATGCACGGCTGCGGCGGCTCCGGCCCGGGCTTCTACTCGGGCAGCGAGTTCGCCTCGCTGGCGAACCAGTACGGCTTCATCGTCATCTACCCGAGCGCCATGCAGGAGGCCGGGTTCGGCAAGTGCTTCGACACCTGGTCGGACGCGTCCAAGCGCCGTGGCGGTGGCAGCGACCCGGTCTCCATCGAGTCGATGGTGAACTACGCCCGGCAGCAGTACGGCGGTGACATCAACCGGGTCTACGCCACCGGCAGCTCGTCTGGCGGCATGATGACCCAGCACATGCTCGCGGTCTACCCCGACCTGTTCAAGGCGGGCGCGTCGTTCATGGGCGTGCCCTTCAACTGCTTCGCCAACGCGGCCGCCTACCCACCCGGTGGATCCTGCACCAACGGCAGCATGAACCGGACCCCACAGCAATGGGGCGACCTGGTCCGGGCGGCGTACCCCGGCTACACCGGCCCGCGCCCGCCGATCCAGCTCTGGCACGGCACCGCCGACACCCTCGTGCCCTACTCGCTGCTGCAGGAGTCGGTCGAGCAGTGGACCAACGTGCACGGGCTGAGTCAGACGCCGACGTCCACCGACACCCCGCAGCCCAACTGGAACCGCCGCCGCTTCGGCACGCAGGTCGAGGCGTACGCCATCCAGGGCGCCGGGCACAGCCTGCCGTCCAGCGGCATGGCACGTGTCGCCATCCAGTTCTTCGGTCTGGACCGTACGACACCGACGCCGACCCCCACCAACACCCCGACGACCCCGCCGACCACGCCTCCGCCCACCCCGACCACGCCGCCACCCAGCTCTGCGAACCAGATCGTCGGCACACAGTCGGGCCGGTGCATCGACGTACCCAACGCCTCCCACAACAACGGCACCCGGGTCCAGCTCCGCGACTGCAACAGGCAGTCCAACCAGGCATGGACCTACACCACGAGCAAACAACTACAGGTGTACGGCACCATGTGCCTCGACGCCGCAGGCACCACCAACGGCGCAGCCGTCCAGATCTACGGCTGCCACGGCCAAACCAACCAACAGTGGAACGTCAACTCCAACGGCACCATCAGCAACGTCCAGTCCGGACGATGCCTCGACGCCTGGAGCACAGCCAACGGGGCACAGGTCCAGCTGTACGACTGCCACGGACAGACCAACCAACAATTCAGGCTCGCGCCCCTCACCTGATGATCACGACCGACCCGACGAACAACCTGTCCAACGGCGTGCCGCAAGGCAAGATCCAACAAACCTGACTCGGCAGGCGGACTGAGAACGGGCGGGCTCGGCGTGCGGCCGAGCCCGCCCGGATCATGCGAGCTGATCAACGCGGGTGCGCCGCAGGGTCGCGCGCCGACTGGTGGCGCCTTCGAGGGCTGCGGACGATCAAAGCTGTGACGCCGACGAGACCGCCTGGCTAGGCGACCCGAACGGCCGTGGCCGTGCTGGCGGGACAGATGACGAGCAGGCAGCTCTCGACCCGTACGTCGTCGATGACCGGGCCGAAGGCGTCCACAGTGGTGCTCGCGAACTGCAGGACCGTGGTGGCGGACAGGATGTTTGTGAAATAGAACGTCCGGTACACGTACCCCATGGCGGATGGCGTGTGGCCGGCGGTGTCGAAGGAGAAACTGTCGACGGTCTGGCCGTTGGCCGTGACCCTGCCCGTCACGATGAGGGGGCCGTTGTCGGGGTTGCCGGCGAGGGCGTAGCTCACTCGATAGGTGGTGAGCAGCTTCGTGGGCAGCGAACGGGCGACCGCACCCGCGTTGAACCCGTTGAGGTCGAGTGACTGATTGCCTTCGGCAGCCTGCCAGTCGCGGGTCAGGCCGACGGTGCCGGTGGTGACGGTCCACGCGCCGAACTGCTGGCCCGCGGCAAACTCCGTGAAGTCGTTGCTGATGGCGGGGCTCTCGAAACCGTCGGCGATGACCGGGGCCGCCGCGGCCGGGCTCGCCGTGAGGGCGGCCAGGAGGGCGGACAGCGCCACCGCCAGCACCACTCCGATTGTCGTGCGATGGGTACGCGGGCGCTTCGTTGCCATGCTTGTCCTTCCGATACAGACACCGGCCGGGGCGGAGCCGGGACTCCGTGTCGCGGATCGACCACCGGGGCGGGACATCGATGCCCTTGATTGACGTTACGGCGACGCCGCAAAGGCTGGCAAGGTCGTTCAATTCCCGACAGTTGGCCAAAATCTGACAGCGATTGAGCATCGGAGGACCTTGACACCCACCCGCCCCGTGGCCCGTTACGGACCATCAGGTGAAGATCCAAGGGCAGCACCTTGGGCGCGAAAAGGACCTGTCCGCCCAGCAGGCCCGCGCCCTGCTGGGCATCGTGCGCCCCCGCGACGTGGTCGGCAAGACCCCGCCGCCGGCTGGCCGCCGAACTGATCGGCGAACTCGTCGTCATCGACAAGAACATCAAATCGCGAAATTGGTGTTCAAACGTTCATGGACGTTCGGCTGCGGGACCCGACAGGCGGCCTGTGGTCGGGAATTGGGCGACCAGGTGACGCTTGTCGATCGAGGTCCGCCCTCAGCAGCTGCGGCGTCACTGCCGTTCGGTCTTGGCCGGGTCGTCGCTTGTCTGTTGGGTGACCACCGCGTCGGGGAACTGGGCTTCGAACGCGGCGAGGACGGATCGCAGCCGGTGCAGCAGCGCCCGCCGGGCCCGGGAGCCGTCCGTGGCGGCGAGATCGTCGTCGAGCATCGGGCCCAGATCGTCCCACCACCTGTCGCGCTGCCCGAATGCGGCGCGAGCGACGACGTGGGCCAGGGTGGGCAGCAGATTGAGGCTGGCCACCCGCCAGTCCCTGCGGGGCCCCCGAACCGTCGCCTCGCGAAGCGCGCGCTCCAGGCTGCGCCCGATCCGATCGAACAGGTCCGGTACCACAGTGCAGAATGGGATCTCGACGTTGAACGGTGCGGGCCGCGCGCCCGGGCGTTTGTGGACGATGCCGTTGTCGGCGACGGTGGCGAACCCGCGGCCGACGGCACTGACCGGTATCAGCCTCACCGGCACCGGCTGGCCGCTCACGACGTCCTGGAAGTGCGGGCGCCGCATCAGCAGGTCACGGATCCGCCCCAGAATTTCGCGGTCGCTGCCCTCCGTGCTACCGAATACGTCCCACTTGGTGATGATCAGGTGAGCTGGCACCTTCGCCCCCGCCATGACTGACAGCAGCGGGTCGACGATGGAGTCGAGGTACAGCTCGCCGACCGGCTCGCCGCGTAGACAGCGCCGCAGGCGCAGGCCGTCAAGCACTCCGAACAGAGCGTCGGCGCTGGCGGACGCCGCGGCCAACTCGGCGACGGCCGGGTCTCCAGGCTCCCGCGCCGGATCCCGCACCGACCGCTCCCAGCTCTACAAGGACCTCGCCGGCGGCCCGTTCTTCGGCCACAATCGACCTGGCGCGAACGTATCCCAGGGCATCCGTGATGCGTTCTGGCTGCAGAGCATGCAGGCCGGCCACCGCAACGCCTACGAATGCGTCGCCGCGTTCTCCGCCACCGACTTCCGCACCGACCTCGACACCTTCGACATCCCGACCCTGGTCATCCCCGGCGACGACGACCAGGCCGTCCCGTTCGAGGTCGGCGGCAGGGCCTCCGCCGCCCGCATCAAGAACGCCGAGCTCAAGGTCTATCCCGGTGCCCCCCACGGCATCACCGACACCCACCGGGAACGGCTCGGCAACGACCTGCTGGCCTTCCTCAACACCTACGACGGCTGACCGTCGCCTGACTCAGAAGGAAGCAACCACCATGATCGAACCCAACACCATCATCCTGGTACACGGCTTCTGGGTGACCCCACGCTCCTGGGAGCACTGGAAGGCTCGCTACGAAAGCCAGGGTTACCGGGTGCTCGCGCCGGCGTACCCCGGCTTCGAGGTGGAGGTGGAGGCGCTCAACGCCGACCCGACCCCGATCGAGAAGGTCACCGTGCCGCAGATAATCGAGCACATCGAGTCGTTGATCCGGGAACTCGACCGGCCACCGATCATCATCGGGCACTCGGCCGGGGGCGCGTTCACCCAGATCCTGCTCGACCACGGGTACGGCGCGGCGGGCGTCGCCCTCAATTCGGCACCGACCGAGGGTGTGCTGGTCACACCGCTGTCCCAGGTGAAGTCGACCTTCCCGGTGCTCAAGAGCCCCGCCAACCGGCACCGAGCCGTCGGCCTCACCTTCGAGCAATGGAAGTACGCGTTCACCAACACCTTCCCCGAGGAGGAGGCGCGGGCGCTGTACGAGCGTTACCACATCCCCGCGTCCGGCAACATCCTGTGGGGCGGCGTACTCGCGAACTTCCAGCCCGGCCACCAGGACAGCTGGATCGACTACACCAACGACAACCGGGCGCCGCTGCTCTTCGTCTCCGCCGGAGAGGACCACATCATGCCGCCGGCGGTGCAGCGCTCCAACGCCAAACACTACAAATCCCACACCATCACCGAGATCAAGGAGTACGAAGGACTGTCACACCTACTCCCGGCCGAACCGGGCTGGGAAGACATCGCCGACCACGTCCTCGCCTGGGCAGTCGACCACGCCGGACGCAAGCCCGACGCCTGAACCGACGCAGCAAGGCGTGGCGCCGCCGCATCCAGGGCGGCGCCACACCGCTGCCCGCCGAAGACCCCGTAAGGACAGCTCATGACCGACGTACGCATCACCCACATCGGCGGACCGACCACGCTGATCGAGGTCGGCGGGTGGCGGCTGCTCACCGACCCGACCTTCGACCCGGCGGGCGGCCGGTACAGCTTCGGCTGGGGCACCACGTCCCGCAAGCTGACCGGCCCGGCCATCGCCCCTGCTGAGCTGCCCCGGATCGACGCGGTGCTGCTCACCCACGACCACCACGGCGACAACCTGGACAGCGCCGGTCGGGCCCTGCTTCCGTCGGCCGGTGTCGTGGTCACCACGGCGGCCGGGGCGCGGCGGCTCGGCGGCAGCACCCGGGGCCTCACGCCCTGGGCGGTCACCCGCCTCAACGCGCCCGACCGGCCGACGATCGAGATCACCGCCACCCCGGCCCGGCACGGCCCGCCACTGAGCCGTCCGATCATCGGCGACGTGGTCGGCTTCGCGCTCCGCTGGGACGGGCAGCGGCACGGCGTCCTCTGGATCACCGGCGACACCGTGCTCTACCACGGCGTACGGCAGGTCGCCGACCGCCTCCCGGTCAGCGCCATCCTGCTGCACCTCGGCGGCGTACGGTTCCCGGTCACCGGCCCGCTGCGTTACACAATGACCGGTGAGAAAGGCGCCCAACTGTGCCGCCTCGTTGCGGCGCAGACGGTACTGCCGGTCCACTACGAGGGCTGGGAACACTTCCGGCAGAGCCGGGACGGTATCAAGCGTGCCTTCGCCAAGGCGCCCGAGAACATTCAGCGAAGCGTCCGCTGGCTTCCCATCGGGACCCCGACCAGTATCACTGTCTGAACGGTCCCCCAGGCCCGCGGTAGGTGGTGTTACCGTCGCGGCACTGCCGGCATGGCGGCATCGCGGCGATATCGCGACACCCGGCGCCGAGGCGGAGGAACACAGTGGACGGGGCATCGACCTTCGGTGCGCTGCTTCGCAAACACCGTCACGCCGCCGGCATCACGCTGGAGCAGCTGGCCGAGGCGTCCGGGGTCAGTGGCCGGGCGATCAGTGACCTCGAGCGCGGCTTCAGTCGCGCACCGCAACGACGCACCCTCACCTCGATCGCCGACGCGCTGGGCCTGACTCCCGAAGACCGCGCCGAGCTGCGCGCGGCGGCTACCTCCGGCGCCGCAGCTCCAGAGTTACCGCGTTCGGTCGTCGACTTCAGCGGCCGGGCGACCGAGCTGGCCCAGCTGTCCGAACACGTGAGTGACGATCCGCACGGCCCGACCGCCGTGGCCGTCATCTGCGGGCAGGCCGGCCTTGGTAAACCACCCTCGCGGTCCGGGCGGCCGGGGAACTGCGGGACCGGTTTCCGGATGGCTGCTATTACATCGACCTGCGTGGCACGAACTCGTCGCCGGTCACCGCGGCGGACGCGTTGGCGCGCCTACTGCGCGCGTTCGGCATTGCGGATCGGCAGATCGCGGCAGATCGGGACGAACGCTCCGGACAGTTCCGTACGGTGCTGCGGGAGCGGCGCAGCCTCGTGATCCTTGACAACGCCGCCGACGAGGCCCAGCTGCGCCCACTGTGGCCGGGTCTGGGGGCAGGGCTGGTGCTGGTCACCAGCCGTCGCGCTCTCACCGGCCTCGACGGCGTGCTCAGGCTCGTGCTCCAGCCGCTGTCGCCCGACGAGTCGATGCGCCTGCTGCGTACCATCACCGGATCCGCTTTCCATCGGGCGGCGCCGGAGGTGACCGCCCAGGTGGGCCGCCTCTGCGGGCATCTTCCCCTGGCTTTGCGGATCGCCGCCAACCGGCTGGCGAGCCGGCCGGGCTGGACGATGGCCCATCTGGCGGATCGGCTCTCCGATCCGAATCGACGCTTGGCCGCGCTGACCGCGGGTGACCTGGCCGTCGAGGCAGCCTTCTCACTGTCGTACGCCCAGCTCTCCGGTCCGGCGCGCCAGGTGTTCCGGCGGCTGTCCCTGATGCCCGGCGCCGACTTCGGCGGAGAGTTGGCCGCGGTGGCGGCGCAGGTCGCGCCCGTCGAGGCCGAGGACCATCTCGACGAACTCGTCGACCTCAATCTCCTGCAGCCCGCCCCCCAACCGGATTGCTTCCGCTTCCATGACCTGATCCGACTGTTCGCCATCACCCACTTACAGGCCGACGAACCGCCGGTCGAGCGACAGGCGACCCATGACCGGATCATGCTCTGCCTGCTGGAAACGGCCACCGTCGCGGGCCGGTGGTTCGAGCCGGGCTACGGGGCACCACCGCCCGACTGGCGCGGGCTCGTCACGCTCGACAGCAGCGAGCGCGCGCAGGCTTGGCTCCAGGTCAACCGTGACAACTGGGTCGGCGCGCTCGCGAATGCTGCCGCCGCTGGTGACCACGCCCGAGTGGTGGAGGTCGCCGAGGCAATGCACTGGTACTCGGGGCGAGACATCGTGGAGGGTCGCTGGACCGAGATCTTCCAGATGTCGAGGGCGTCCGCCAGCCAGCTCGACGACCCCCGACAGGAGATCACCCACCTCAACTACCTTTCCTGGGCGGTCAGCACGTGCGATCGGAGGCACCA
Organism: Micromonospora sp. NPDC005215; assembly: GCF_040607915.1. Taxonomy (NCBI): domain Bacteria; kingdom Bacillati; phylum Actinomycetota; class Actinomycetes; order Micromonosporales; family Micromonosporaceae; genus Micromonospora; species Micromonospora sp. NPDC005215. Next base: position 165,270 of record NZ_JBEXHQ010000005.1, read on the forward strand.
GGAGTCCGTGGACCTGGCGATGACGGCGTACCGGCTCGCGACCGAACTGGGTGACCGCCGGCTGCAGGGCTGGGCGCTGCAGTACGTCGCAACCGGCTGCTTCTGGATCGAGGACGGGATCGGTCGGGCCGAGGCCGCGCTCCGGGAGGCGGCACAACATTTCGACGCGGTCGATGACCACGACGGCTACGTCCAAGCGATCATCGGCATCGCCCACGCCCTCCGGGACTCGGCACAACCCGAGACCGCACTGCCGCAGTACGAAGCGACGCTCAAGGCCCTCCAGGAACGCCCGGTATCCCCCATCGTGTCGTTCACGGCCGCCTACGCGCATCATTCAATGGCTCGCACCCTGGTACTGCTCGGTAGGCACGCGGAGGCCGTCGTCCAGGCAGGCATCGCCCTGCCGCTCATCGAGGCGTTCGGCGAGCCGGTGCTGCTCTCCTCCTGCCTGCGTCTCCTCGGTACCGCCGAGGCCGATATTGGCGCCGTCGAGGACGCTCGGGTACACCTGCAACGGGCACTCGACATCTTCATCTCCACGGATCAGACCGAACACGTCGCGCCGACCCGCGCCGCCCTGGCCGCCCTGTCCTCGCCCTGAGCCCGCAGAGGGTGCCGACAATCAGGGCGACGAGTCGTGTCGTCCGGCTCGCGCACGCACCTTCGAGGATCTGCGGACATCGGCGGGATGATTGACCGCGCAGCTCGCGGCAGATCCGGACGCCCGGGGCCAACCTGCTGCGACTGTCGGTCATCTTGACGGTCGGTAGTGAGTCTCTCGCGTTACGGGTGTTGTCGATCCACGAGAGTGGGGTGGCATAGTCTCAGCGAACGCGTGGTCGTCGCGGTGTGTCGTTCTTTGAGATGGTGCCGGCGGCGGTGATGGCCGAGTCCAGCCGTGGGGATGGTGGCGCGTATGGTCAGGCGGTGAATCCCGCTGACCTGCAGGGCCTTCGATCGGGAGACCTCGAGACCCGCGAAGCACATGTGCACCATCTGCTCGACCGGGCCAGGACGCACGGTGATGAATCAGCCATCGCGGCGCTGCACGCGCTGATCCGCGACTACCGGGATTTCCACAGGTCGTTGTACTCGCGGGCGATGAACCAGGCGGCCGTCTTCGCGGACGTCAGACTGCAGGAGCCGTTGCTCGCCGCGCTCGGCGACACCCGGTACAACTGTCAGGCATGGGCTGCGATGGGTTGCGCGGCAATGGATATCCGGGCCGCCGTGCCACAGCTCATCACGCTCCTCGACCACCCGCAGTGGTTCGTCCGGGGCGAAACGGTGAACGCGCTCGGCCGGCTCGGCGACGCCTCGGTCGTACCCTCGCTGCGACCGCTGCTCGGCGACCAGGCCGACTGGTTGCGTCAGCGAACCGCCGACGCCCTGGCCCGCATCGGCGGCGACGCGGCGCTGGAGGCACTCTGGCACGAGTTTGAGCACCGGCGGTTCCCCCGGATCGGCTATCTCGCCAGCACGCTGGCCTTGTTCACGCCGGAGGTAGTACCCCGGCTGCTGGCCGCGGCCGACAGCACGGATCCGGATCAGCGGTACTGGGCTGCCGTCGCGCTCGGATCGGCAGGAGTCGATCGGGCGGTACCGACGCTGGAGCGGCTGATGGCCGGCGACCGTGGCGTGACCGTGTTCGCCGGGGAAGTTCGCACTGCGGCGAAGAAGGCCCTGCGCACGCATGGTCGCATTAAAGCTGCCATCGCCGAACGAGAGAGTGCCGAAGCGCAGACCAAGGCTCGCTGACGAATCCCAGCCTGCGACAACTACACTCCGTCATTGACCAGGCAGGTTCGACGCGCGGGTCGCGGCAGATTAGTATGATGATCTTTGCTCTCCGTAGTCGCCTTGCGGATCGTCATGTGCCTGCCCGGTCGCCGCTGACCATGAGGGCGATCTTGCCTCGGCGGGAGCCTTCGCCGGCGGCGGTGTGCGCGGCGGCAGCTTGATCGAGGGAAAACATTGCCTCGATCGGCATCCGGAAGCGGCCCTCGACGAACAGTGCCGCCGCCTCGGCAAGGCCATGGCGTCCGTCGGGTTCGCCTCCGAGCTGTCCCGTCGAGATGCGGACGCTGTGCTGGGCCGCGTTGAAGTCGGCGAGGGTCACCACCTTCGCGGGGGCGCCGGTGATCTCGATCAGTTCCGGAAGCGAGCCCGCGCCGGCGATGTCGAGAGCGCGGTCGACCTTGGTCACGCCGAGTGCGGCGATGCGGTGGGGAAGGCCCAGGCCGTACGTGGTCGGGGTCGCGCCCAACTCGGTGATGAAGGCGTGGTTGTCGGACCGTCCGGTCCCGATGACGTGTGCGCCGCGTGCGGCGGCGAGTTGAACGGCGGCACTGCCGACACCGCCGGCGGCGCCGTCGATGACGATGGTCATTCCTTCGCGAAGGTCGAGGAGGTCGAGCGCCCGGGTGGCGGTTTCGATGCTTGATCCTGCGGCTCCGGCTTGTGTCCACGGCATCGCGGCGGGCTTGTGAGTCCAAAGCCGCAGTACCGCGAATTCGGCGTGGGCGCCGCCGAGCCGGGCGACGTTCACGGTGCCGAACACTTCGTCGCCTGCGGCGACACCCGTGACACCGGGTGCGACCACGTCGACGACTCCGGCCGCGTCGATGCCCGGAATGTGTGGTAGCGACAGTCGTGTGCTCATCGGGGTGGTCCCGGACCGGAGGCCGAGATCGACTGGCGAGACTCCGCCTGCTCTCACCCGCACGCGGATCTCGCCGGCGCCGGGGTGTGGCGTGTCGGCGCTGCCGACCTGGAGAACCTCGGGGCCGCCGAACTGGTGGAACTGAAGTGCGAACACTGCTTCCTTTCCTGGCCGGAGGATCCGGCTCCGCAGTACCGTAACGACAAAACGGAGCAGGTGTTCCAGATGCGGTCGAAGTGAGAGAGCAGGGGTAACGGATGTCTCGGATCGAGCGCTCGGACGCTCGGGCGAACCGTGAACGCGTCGTGAGCGCGGCGCGCGGCGCGTTCGCCGAGGGTGGGCTTGAGGTGCCCGTCCGGGAGGTGGCTCGCCGTTCGTGTGTTGGTGTCGCGACCGTCTACCGGCATTTCCCGACCCGGGCGGACCTCATCACGGCGGTGCTCTCCGAGCGGGTCGCTGTGTGCAGTGCCGAGATGCGTCAGGCGCTGGTGGATCCTGATCCGTGGCGGGCGCTCTCCGGCACCATTCTGCGGTTCGCAGACCGGCAGATGCAGGACCGAGGGCTCAACGAGGCGCTGCTCGGATCACACGAAGCCGGACTCGCGTTCAGACGGGAGCGGAACGAGCACTCAGCAGCCCTCGAAACGCTCGTCGGACGGGCACACGCCGCGGGAGTTCTCCGCGAAGGTGTCGCGGTCGAAGACGTCCGAGCTGGTCTCTTGGCGATCGCTTCCTTCCGGGCGCTGCCGCCCGAAAGAAGCGCTGTGCTGATTCGAAGGCTCGGCAAACTACTGCTAGCGGGTCTTCGCGCTCCGAACTGATACCTCTCCCAAGGAAGGCCTGGTAGCGCGTCCCTTCCGCTGCATCGCGTGTGGCCTCCCTTACCCGTGCGGGCAGCTGACGTGAGAATGTGGCACTTGATGGGCATCCGCTCATCGGCACGTCCGGACCCCGACGTCACCTTCGGTGACGAGCGCCTCGCGGCATGAGAGCACACTCGATCTTGGTTCCGTGAATGGGTGAGGGGGACGATGCTCAGAGATCGCGCCGATGGTGGAGCCGGTCGAATGCTTTCGGGAAGGGCACCATGTCGAGTGCGCGAGCGATTGTCGTCGCGCACTCGTCGGCGCTGTTATTCGTGGTGTCCACGACGATGGCGAATTCTCCGATCTCGTAGACCGACGGCTGGGAGCGGGCGAGCCCGATAGGCCGATCGCCGCGGGTCGACTGACAAGCAGGTCGAGGATTTGGAGCTGCAGGGGTGTCCGCTCCCACCGGGCCGTTCTCGTCACCAATCCACCGCGCCGAAACCCACCCACGATCACCGACGTGCGGAGTACGAGGGCTAGCACTACCACGCTTCGGGATGCCTGCGGGATGGAGTCGGAACAGCGCTTCTTCGTACGCTTCATCGGCCAAATGATCTCCGAGGGAGTGCAAGATGAAGAAGACACGGACTGTTCGGATCGCGGCTGCGGCGACCCTGGTCAGCGCCACCCTGGTCGGTGCGCTGATTACCGTCAGCGCGGGACCGTCGGCGTACGCCGGGCAGCACGGAGCCGGTGGTCCGGTGTCCAGAGCGGATCGCCTGCGAGCCGCCGTCGGCGACTTGCACAACCTCGGTATCACCGGTGTGCAGGGCCTCACCCGAGTCGGGAACCAGACGACCACGGCGCGTTCCGGCGTAGCGAACATTGACACCAAATCGCCGGTTCCCGCGAACGGCTACTTCCGGATGGGCAGCGACACCAAGACGTTCGTCGCGGTGACCCTGCTGCAGTTGGTCGGCGAGAAGCGGCTGTCGCTGGAGGACTCGGTGCAGCGCTGGCTGCCCGGCGTGGTGTCCGGCAGCGGCAACGACGGCAGCAAGATCACCGTACGGCAGCTGCTGCAGCACACCAGCGGCATCCCGGAATACCTCGATGACGTCGCGCTCACGCAGTCCGCGAAGGAGTTCCGCGCGCATCGCTTCGATCACTACGATGCGAAGGATCTGGTGGCGCTGGCGATGAAGCACCCCCCGCTCTTTGCGCCTGGTACGTCGTGGAGCTACTCCAACACCAACTACGCACTCGCCGGAATGATCATCAGCAAGATCACCGGGCATTCCTGGGCCGAGGAAGTGCGCACCCGCATCCTGGCACCCCTGAACATGCGCCAGACCTACTTCCCAGGCAACAACCCGACGATTCGCGACCCGCACGCCGAGGGATATAACCAGTTCGAAGCAGACGGTCCCCTGGTGAACACGACCAAGTTCAACCCGACCGTCGCCGACGCAGCCGGCGCGCTGGTGAGTACACCGAGCGATCTGGCGAGCTTCTGGCAGGCGCTGCAGGGCGGCCGGCTGCTCGCGCCGGCCCAGATGGCACAGATGCACCAGACAGTTCCCGCGCCGGATATCGCGGCCATTCTCCCGGGCGCGCAGTACGGCCTGGGAATCATGCGGATCGACGACAGCTGCGGCGTGTACTGGGCACACCCCGGCGACACCCCCGGATCGGCTACCTTCAACGGGGCCAGCCCCGACGGGAAGCGGGTCGCCGTACTTTCGATCACCACCCAGCTCGCGAACCCGCTGCCCGTGTACTCGCGCGCCAATCAGCTGATGGACGAAACCCTCTGCTCCTGAGCCTCGACCGGGCGTGGCGGCGTCTCGACGAACTGGTTCGACGCCTCGGGACGGGGAACGTGGTTTCGAAACTCGAGCAAATATCTGCTGATTCGAGATTTAGTTCTTGGACTGGTCCAAGAAAATAGGCGCTGTGGATCCAATTCGAGGTCCCCCAATAGATGCTCTGAGGTCCCACGCACTCTCCCCTACGTAATCGAGGGCACTCACATCGGCAAGACCGGACGCCAACGCCTGCCGGCGCCGCTGTCAGCCGGAACGCGCGATCGGCGGCAGAAGAGCGTACGCAACAAGGTGCCGGCTGTGCCGGTCCGTGATGGCGGCTTCGGCACGAGTGGTGCCTGGCGACCGACCGGGTCAGATCCGGTCGGGTAGCGTCTCACTGTGTATCAGGCGATCTTGCTGGACGTGTACGGCACGCTCGTACACGATGATGAAGGCTCGGTCAATGACGTCTGCGTGCAGGTAGCAGATTTGATTGCAGTCGATCCGTCTGCTATCGCGGCGGAGTGGTCCCGACGGCTGGAGGCCAGCGCCGAGATGGCGCATGGGGCCGGTTTTCGTACGCTCGCAGACCTGACGCTCGGCAGCCTCGCCGAAGCTGTGGCGAGCTTCGGGGCATCCGTGGAGCTTGAGCCGATCTGCCGGAAGCAGCTGAACTCCTGGCGTCATCCACCGTTGTACGACGACAGCCGGCCGTTCCTCGATGCTGTGAAGGTGCCGGTGTGCCTGGTCTCCGACGTCGACCAGGACGACCTGACGGCGGTGCTGCGGTGGCACGGCGTCGCCGTCGCCGCCGCGGTGACCAGCGAAGAAGCCCGCGCATACAAGCCCCGCCCTGAACCTTTCCAGCTCGCGCTGGCCCGCCTCGGCCTGGGCCCCGGCGACGTGATCCACATCGGTAACTCCGCATCGTCCGATGTTGCCGGAGCCGCCGCTCTGGGTATCGATACGGCATTCCTCGACCGTGCTGGAGGCGGCCTTCCGCCGGGGGTGACGGCAACCTACACCGCGGCGACGCTGACGGCGCTGCTGCCCCAGGTGTTGCCATGTTGAAAATCCTGGTCAGCGGCTGCCTGGGCGGCGCACCGATCCGGTTCAACGAGACCGGCGTGCCGGTCGCCTCTCCGATCTGGCAGCGGTGGGCTTCTGAAGGGCGCCTCGTGTCGCTGTGTCCAGAACTGGCCGTCGGATTCCCGGTGCCGCGCCCGCCAGCCGAGATCGTCGGCGGCAGCGCGGCCGACGTCCTCGACGGCCGCGCCCAAGTACACGAACAATCGGGCCGTGACGTCACCGATCTGTTCCAGGCGGCGGCGCAGCGGGCGGTCGACAAGGCACTGCAGGTCGGCGTCGGGCTGGCCATCCTGGTCGAGGGCAGCCCTACCTGCGGTAGCACCTACGTTCACGATGGAACCTTCACCGGCGTCACCGTCGCTGGGCGTGGCGTCGCGGCCGAGGCCTTGCGCCGCCGGGGCATCCCTGTGTTTCCTCACCACGACCTGGACAGGGCAGCGGCTGCTCTGGCGGAGCAGGAACGACAGCACGGCAACCGCTGACGCCCGCTCGTCGCAGCGTGCGGTTTCACCTAACGCACTCACATCGGCAGTTCAGGATGTCCTTGCACCGGTCACCGAAGCGCGAAGAGCTCCCCGCAGGAGGGCGGACGCCCGGCCGTCAGACGTCGGCTTCGAGGGCAAAGGTATTGCCGTCTGGATCCTGGAACCACGCGATACGTCCACCGCCGGCCCGAGCGGTGATGCCCTTGGCGTCGTGTTCGAGCTGGTCATAGCGGATGAACTCGACGCCGGACGCGAGGAGTTCGTCAACGATCTGGTCGATGTCCTCGACGTACCATGTCGCTACTGTCGCCGGGGTCTTCCCGGCAGTGACCGCCTGGTACACATTCAGTGCTGGCACGCCACCAGAACCGTAGACACGGCTGCCGTCGGCGATGTTGGCGCTGGGGCCGGACCGCAGCGACTGTAGGCGGAGTTTGCCTTCGTAGAACGCGACCGCCCGCTGTATGTCGGACACGGCGATCGAAGCTCTGAGGTGGTACGTGCTCAACGGCATGAACCACTGTCGCACACGCGCGCGGGTGGGCCGGGCTGGCTGTGCGACGACCTGGTCGGCAAAGGTATGCGGGTAAGAAGGCTTGGGCGAAGCATCCCAAGCGTCACCCAAGAGCAACTACCGGACATCGGCACGAGCGGTCGGGCTGACTTGTCGGTCTCGCAGGCGCGACCCCTGACGCCCGCTCGGCGGCGGAAGAGGAGGCCTTGCGGCCGTCAGTGAACGCCTATGTCACCGGAATCGAGGCGATAGGGTGGCGCGGTGTTCTCCGTCGGCAAGCGTGACTCGATCCGGGAGCAGTTGCTCGGCTTAGCCGAAGGTGACCCAGCCGTCGTCGGGGCCGCCATCACCGGATCCCACGCCGTCGACGGCGGCGACCGATGGTCGGACATCGACCTGGCGTTCGGTATCGAAGGTTCGCTGGATTCAGCGATGCACCGCTGGACTGAACTGCTCTACCGTGACTTCGCCGCCGTTCATCACTGGGACCTGCCGTCCGGCTCGGCGGTGTATCGGGTGTTCCTGCTTCCCGAGATACTCGAAGTGGACATCGGGTTCACCCCGGCTGCGGAGTTCGGGCCGCATGGTCCGAACTGGCGGACCGTCTTCGGGCATCCCGCAGAGGCGAAGGAGGATCCGTCCCCCTGCCGGCGGACTCTGGCCGGGTTGGGATGGCATCACGCTCTGCACGCGTGGATATGCATCCAACGACACCGCTGGTGGCAGGCCGAGCAGTGGATCAGCGCCCTACGCGGCCAGGTTCTCGCCTTGGCCTGCTTGCGCCTCGGTCATCCCACCAGCTACGCGAAAGGCGCCCACCTGCTTCCCTCAGAAGTGACAGCGCCGCTGAACACCACCCTGGTCCGTGCGCTCGACGTAGCCGAACTCACCCGCGCTCTCTCCGCAGCTACGGCTGCGCTGATCGCAGAACTCACGCTCGCCGATGCCGCCCTTGCAGCCCGACTCGCGACCATCCTCAGCGACCTGCGATAGACCGGTGCACCCGCGAAACCGCTGCTGCGACGATCACCTATCCGGCGGAGGTCGTTCGCGTCATCGGCGGTCTCGCTCGGATTCGCAGCTTGGCCTGGCACGCCCGAATAGACAGACTCAAAGCGCGCTCCACTGCGGCACGGTGCCGCCGGTCATGTCGCCGAGCGCCACCACGATCTTGCGCGGCCCGGTGAACGGGCTACCCGAGTGCGCGACAAGCATGTTGTCGATGACCAGGACGTCGCCCTCCTGCCAGGAGAACCCGACAGTCGATGGCCAGCAACTGACGTTCACCCGCAGCGTTGACCGTTGAGCGTGAAGGCGGTTGGCGCCGGATTGGTGCCGCTCCACGTGCCGTTGAAGCCGGTGCTGGTGGACGCGCCGGGGGCGAGTTTGCCGTTCCAACTCATGCTGTCCGCGGTCACGCTCGTCCCGCTCTGTTTCCAGGTGGCCGACCAGCCCTGGCCGACCGTCTGGCCGGCGGTGGGGAAGTCGAAGGCGAGTTTCCAGCCGTCGATCGCTGTGGTGCCGGTGTTCTTGATCGTCACGGTCGCGGTGAAGCCGCCCGGCCAACTGTTCGCCGTGTAGCCGACCGTGCAGCCGACGGTCGGGGCGGTGGGCGCGGTCCGCACGGTCAGGCCGGGCGAGGCCGCCGAGACGTTGCCCGCCGCGTCGCGGGCGGTCACCACGAAGGTGTACGGGGTGCCCGGCGTCAACCCGGTCACGGTGTACGTGGTGCCGGTGGCGCTGCCCACCTTCACCGTGCTGGTGGTGTCGACCCGGTGCACGTCGTAGCCGGTGACGGCGGTGTCGTCGGTGGACGGCGTCCAGGCCAGCGTGACGCTGTCGCCGGTGATCGTGCCGGCGGTCGGCTTGCCCGGGGCGGTCGGCGCCTGGGTGTCGCCGGGCGTGGTGCCGCGCGGCAGCACCAGGTGGGTGATCGAGTTGGCCGGAAAGGTGGCCGTGAGGCCGCCGGCGGTCACCGGCTGGTCGGCCTCCCGGACGACGCCGGCGAGGTCGGCACCGCTGTAACGGTAGACCTGGGCGGTGCTGGCAGAGGCGCCAGTGAGGGCGATCGGGCTGGTCAGGTCGTCGCCGGTCTTGTTGACGACGACCACTGTGAGCGCCTTGTCGACGCTCCGCTCGGCGGCGTACACGGCCAACCTGCCCTGGTCGCCGCTGGTCGCCTGGACGGAGGTCTCGCCGAACGCGCCGCCCTTGCCGTCGTAGTTGCGGAAGACGCGGAAGGCGTTGGCCACCGGCTGGTCGGCCGCGGGCGCGGTCCAGAGGGTGGCCAGGTCGAGCCCTTCGCGGCCGAAGATGCCGAGTACGTCAGCCTGGGCGAGCGCGCCGTTGAGCGACCCGTGGCCGCCCCAGTTGTACTCGGTCATCGCGATCTTCGTGCCCGGGTAGTGCTGGTCGACCAACTCGCGCAGGCGCGGGATGAACCGGACCGGACTGTTGATCCAGCTCTCGTCCACGTAGGTCGGATCCCAGAGTTGGCGGGTGGAGCGCAGTCGCAGCGCCTGGGTGTTGGCGTCGCCGGCCGCGTCGCCGAGCACGCCGGACTGCTGCGGGTAGAGGTGGACGTCGAAGTAGTCGAGGATGCGGGTGCCGTGCTGCTGCTCGTACTCGCGCATCCGGTCCAGATACCACGGGCCGAGGTCCTGTCCGCCGTGCGCGGCCTTGTCCGGCGGGTTCGACCAGCAGCCGGTGCGCGAGCAGGTGTCCTGGTCGAGGCCCGAATAGAAGATCGAGTTCAGGCCCCAGCCGACGGGACCGAGCGTCTTCGCGCCGGGGTCGGCAGCCTTGATCGCCGCGGCGTACTCGTAGGTGCGGTCGCGTAGCTCGTCGTAGCCCAACCCAATCGGGCGGACGTCGCGGTGGGTGGATTGCCACAGGTCCGGCTCGTTGTCCAGGTTGTAGAACTGGACCCCGCCGTCGGCGGCGGCCCCAAACTGACCCTTGAGGTGGTTGACGAAGTCGGTGGCGTACTCCGGACCGACGGCGACACTGGTGTCCTCCGGATCGTTGCCGGTGACCGGTGATCCGTCCGGCTTCGTGCCGTTGCCGCAGTCCGGTGCCCAGGTGTCGGTGGACTGCTGCGGGCCGTACTTGGCGACGCTGAAGCCACACGCCCGCGACCGGTCCTTTGCGATCCAGCCGAGCATCGGCACCGTCATGACGGTGGCGGCGCCGGTGGCCTTGTTCTGCTGCACGAACCGGTCGGTCTCCGAGCCCTCCGGGAGATCGGCCGGATCCGGGTTGTCGCTGGGGATGTTCTCGAAGTACCAGTCCGCCGCGCGGTTGGTGGTGTCGGCACGGAAGTTGTAGCGGGTGGTGGCGTTGCCGCCGTAGCGGTGCACCGGCAGCCGCAGGTCGCGAGCGAGGGCTTGGTCGGCGAAGTTCATGCCGTAGACGTACGGACTGATCTGGTGCCGGGCGGCGGTGGTGTCCACGGCCAGCGCCGGGCCGGTCGCGGCCAGGGCGGGCTCCGGCAGGGCCAGACCGCCGAGGGCCGTGGCGAGCACGACCGGGAGTAGAACTCCTGTGGTACGCACGAGAATTCCTTTCGAATAGGAGCTCGACGAGGGGTGCGCTTCCGCGGCGTCAAACGGCCTTGAATCGCAGCCGACGACGGGTTGCGCCGCCGAAGGGGCGGCTGTCACTTCAGGTGGGCGGCGAGCGGGATGTTCTGCGCCCTGAGGGCGGTGGCGATCAGGCCAGCGATCTGTCTGGCGCCGGCGGCCTCGAAGTGGGTGTGGTCGTTGCAGAAGAACGCACCGACCGCTCCCGTCGAGTAGTCACCGTTGTTCGGGCACAGCCTGAGCGTGTTGTAGAGCGCCACGCTCTTCGCATGCAGGTCGATGACCGGTACGCCGTTGGCGGCGGCCGCAGCCGTCGTCTCGGCGACGAAACCGCGATTGCCGACGGCGGTGCTGCCGCTGCAGGTGATTGCCGCGACCGGGGTGACGAAGATCGGCTTCACGCCTCTGGCTTTGGCAGCCGTCGCCATGACGCCGAGCAGGTCCTTGAAGCGGTTGGTGCCAACGTGTCGCGGGCAGGCCGAGTCACCGTCGTTGATGCCGAACTGGATGATCAGATAGTCACCGGTCTTGAAGCCGCTGCCGGTGTCCAGCATCGCCGACCACCGCGCGCTGTAGGCAGTCGAGCTGAGCGTGCACTCGCCGGCCGAGTTCTTGGTGGAGGTCACATTGCCCTCGTACAGCCACGTCTGGATGCTACGACCGCCGACGGCACTGTTCTGCACTGTGACGTTCGACGTGAAGTAGGACGCGAACTGGCTGCCCCAGCCGATCGGACAGGAACTGGCATTCATCATCGTGGAATCGCCGGCCATCCACACCCTGATCGGCGCGGGTGCCGGCGACGTGGAAGGGCTCGCCGACGGTGTGCTCGGCTCGGGGCAGGGCGTTGGCCCCGGCGTCGGCGTCTGTGCGGTGGGGGTCGCTGACGGTGGGCCGGCACAGGTGATGCCGTTGAACGAGAACGACGACGGCACCGGGTTGCTGCCGCTCCACGACCCGGTGAAGCCGAAGTTGACCGATGCGCCAGAGCCGACGGCACCGTTGTAGCTCACGTTGGTGGCGGTCACCGCCGTGCCGGTGACCGTGACGGCGGCGTTCCACGCCTGCGTCACGCCCTGCCCGGGGGCGAGGCTCCAACCCACGGCCCAGCTGGTCACCGCGTCACCGAGGTTGGTGACGACGACATCGGCTCCGAACCCGCCGGTCCACTGGCTGGTGACCCGGTAGGCGACACCGCACGCCGGGGTGGCGGCCTGGGCGGTGGCGATGCCGAGCCCGCCGGCCACGACGGTCAGGACCGTTGCCGCCAGGACCACGAGACGCGATCGGCGAACCTTCATCGGCTTACTCCTGCCTTGATCGGAGACGTTCGCCATCATGGGGCGGCGGCGCACGGGGAGCCGTTGAGGACGAAACCGGTCCCTCCGCCGAGCGGGCTGTCGGTGACGAATCCGAAGCTTGTCGAACCGGCGGCCGGGATCACCGCGTTCCAGGAGGCGTTCACCGCCGTGGCCGCAGCGCCGGACTGGGTGACTGTGGAATTCCAGGACTGCGTGATCCGCTGACCGCCGGGCAGGGACCAGGTCAGTGTCCAACCGTTGACCGGGACGGTGGAGGTGTTGCTGAGCGTCACGTCGAACTGGGCACCCGTACCCCAGTCACCGGTCTTGCGGTAGGTGACCGCGCAGGCCCCGCCCGCAGGAGTGGTCGGCGCAGTCGTGGGGGCCGGGGTCGTGGTCAGTCGTGCGCTGAGGACCGGGGCCAGCCTTTCGGTGATGGCCTGGTGACCCGCGTCGTTCGGGTGCACCGAGTCGCTCAGGCCGCCGGACGGCAGCCAGCCGGTCGTGTCAACGTAGAACACGTCGGCGTCACCCGCGGCGTTGCGAGCACGCACCGCCGCCTGCGTCTCCGCCGCATAACGACCGATGAACGTCCGCATGGCGAAGAGCTTGGCGTTCGGAAACCTGGCCCGGATCCTCGTGAGGAAGGTGGTGTACGTCGCCTGGAAGGCCGTGGCACTCACGCCGTGGCTCTTGTCGTTGGTCCCGAGGTTGATCACCACGCCGTCGGCCGTGTAGCGGGAGAAGTCCCACTGGTCGGTGCCGGCCTGCCCACCGGACGACATCCAGTAGCGTGTCGCCTGCGCCCAGCATCCATCGGTCGTCTCGGCCAGACACATGCCACCGATCGCGATCTGGGTGTGGTCGTAGCCGAGTCTCTCACCGACCTTGAAGCCGTAGTCCGTCACGGCAAGCTGACTGCTCGTGGCGCCTGCGGTGATCGAGTCACCGACGAACTCGACAAGCTTGGGGCGGGCCGGCGGCGTGAAGGTGCCCGCGCCCGACTCCAGGAGCAGCCCCTGGAAGACCGCGTCACCGGTGTAGGAGCCGGCAACCTGCCGGTAACTGACGATCAACGTGTGGTTGCCGGCCGCCAGCGCGGTCGGCGTCAGGTTGATCGTGCCGGAGCCGGTGAAGGACGTGAACGCCCCGCCGTCGATGCTGGCCCACAGCTGGATGGTGTTGCGCTGCCTGAGCTTCACCGTCCTGCCGGTGAACCCGACCCGCAGGTACGCGCCGGCCCAGTAGGGCACGTAGGCCGAGGCGTTCGTCTTGTTCCACCGGCCGACGAAGCTGATGTTCGAGTCGGCCAGTGTGCCGTCACCGACCGCAGCCTCGGCGCTGAGGACCGGCAGACCTGCGGCGAGCACCCCGGCGGCGACGGCGATGAGGGCCGCGGTACGCGTCTTTGCCAATGCGTTCCTGAGTGTCCCGAGTCGGGTACGCGGGCGCACGAGACGGTGACCATGTGCGAGGGAACGAATCTTCGTCATCGGATGGGGTTCCAGCCGTCGCTACCCGCCAGGTAGGCGGTGGGTGTGTACTGGGTGGCGGTGGAGGCGCTCATCTGGGGCCGGTTGGCGTTGATGACGGCGCCGGCCCCGGTGCTGCTGTACTCGGCGAATCGGGCGGTCTTCCACGAGAAGCCGGACATGTCCGTCCAGGGGTCGGTGCGGATGTGTGCGCCCATCGCGACGCCCCGGTAGAGGACCTGACCGCGGGCGTTGACGTCGCCGCTGGGGTGCCAGGGCCGGCCCAGATAGACGGTCCTGGCGGGAGCGTTGCTGGTCAGTGTGGTTCCCCAGAACAGGAAGCCGAACTTGTTGTTGATGTCGGTGGCCGCAGCGGTGATGTAGCCGTTGTTCGACGACGACCCTCGGGTGAGCGAGTGCACGGTGCCGTTCTGGAAGACCATGGTGCCCCGCCCGAAGATGAAGTCGACGTCACCCTCCACGTAGGAGTTACGGACGTAGAGTCGCCGGACCGAGCTGACACTGGGTGCGTTGACCAGCAGGGTGTCCTGGTTGCCGAGGATGCGGACGTTGTCGAACTGCACCCGGTCGCCGGAGGTGTTGACGGCGACGGCCTGCTCGGCGTCGAGGGTGTTGGCGGCCTCGTTGAAGTCGTTCGACATGGTCAGATTCTTGATCGTGGTGTCGTTGGCGTTGACGAAGACCGAGGCACTTCCGGACGTGCCGTACGTACCGCCACCGGGCTTGGTATGGCCGGCCGCGTGCCCTTCGACGATCACCACCTGGGCGGCGGAGCCGCCGGCGCCGGCCAACGTGAGGTGAGGCTTGTTGGCGGGAATGGTGACCACGCCCCGGTAGGTGCCGGGTTTGATGGTGATGGTGACCGGAACGCCGTTGTTCGCCGCGACACTGTCGATCGCCGCCTGCACGGTCGTGTAGTTGCCGCTGCCGTCGGCCGCCACGGTGACGGACGCGGACGCGGACGCGGCAGAAGCCATCGAGACTGCGGCGGCGAGAGCGCACACCGTCACCACCGTCACCGAGCGCACGCGAAGAATCCCGCCGAATGTGGTCATAGACGTTCTCCGATCCCACAGGGCCTCCGCCGAAGATCATGCCGACCGGCAGGCGACGAAGTTAAGTAAAGTTAACGCTAACATCGATAACCTGAAATATAAAGACGGGGCGGGGTGAGCCAACCGCCCAGGTGAGGGCGGTGCGGCCCAGTCCGGGTGCACGGCGGGGTACCAGTCGGGGGCGATGACGGTGGTGCTCTGCTTGAGGAAGACCGAAGAAGCCATGCGCCAACATCGCCGCCAGGTGAATGATCACCAGAACGGACGGGGACGGTCTGGGTCGTCCGGGAACGGCTAAAGATCAACACTCCCGACATCCACGCGCGGCCACTTGAGACCAGCCAACTCCGGTGCACGATCCGGACGGTGGTCGACGGCAGCGGCTTAGCGTTCTTGCCGCCACTCTCCAGCAGCTTCTTGTAGAGCTCGTGGATGACCGTATGGTGAGTCACCGCAGTGCCGCTGCGAGCTCGGCGGCGTTGTCGAACGCGGATGCTGCCCGTTCGGATTCGTCTTCCGTGAGCGGGACGGACTGGGCGCGGGCCAGCATCTCGGCCGCAGTCTTTGGATCGTGCAGCACCATCGCGAGTTCGGCGCGGTAGACCAGGACCTCTACCTGCTCGACCGGGTCGTCGTCGGCTTGCGGGCGGGCCAGCGCGCTGTCGAGGATCCGAACGGCCTGCCCGACGCTTCCCCTGGAATCGGCCTGCACGACAGCATTCGCCAGGGCCTTGGCAAGCCGCCCGGCAGGCGTGGCGGCCGGCATGGGCGCGGTGGCGGCGTCCCGAAAGACGCGGATCCAGTTGCCGCCCGGGTCGATGACGCTGAATCCGCCCAACCCGTCGGCGTTCTTCCGCGCCCTGGGCCGGGTCATCCGCGGCGTTCCGGACACCAGCACCTTGCCGTACGCGGCGCGCATGCCGGCTGCGAATGCCCGATGTAGTCCCTCGATGTCCGCGGTGAGTACGAGACAGGAGCCATAGGACTGCTCCGGGTCAAATCCGGCGATCTCGAAGAACTGCAGATGCAGGTCTTCCCGCTGCACCCCCACACACGCGTTGGGCTTGCGTTGCTTGTACGTGGTGCGGAAACCGAGAACTCCGTAGAAGGTTTCGATGTCGTCGATGGATGCGCACGGCAGCAGGGGAACTGTCACCTCGTTGGTCATGCCTCCTTCCTAGGCGTCGCACTGTGTCCGTCGCACATGGAAATAGCCGATCATCGCCTTCGATCATCCGATCGGCTGATGACCCGGAATCGCAACGCTGCCCAGCGCCCTGGCCACACCGGTGTACGGCCCGCCGATTCTGGCGCAGGCCGACAACGCGCTCATCGAACTGCTCAAGAGGTAGCCGGGCCAGCTCCAGCGTCCTTTGCGAGCAGCAGCGCGGCGGTGCCGTCCGCCACCGAGCGGGACAGGTCCGCCAGGCGGCGCCGGGCCGTTTCGGCGTTGTCGGCGAGCACCACGATGTCGACCCGCCCGGACGCCGCGAGGTGACCGACGTTGTGCACGAGCAGGTCGCCACGCCTGGTGGACGGATTCCAGAGCCTGCCGTCGAGACGTTCGATCAGGACGTCGAACGGAATCGAACGCAGCCGCGGATGCCGCAGGGCGCCGAAGGCGTACGGCGGTACTCCGTTGGGAAAGAGGCGGTCCAACATGGCTCCCAGTACCGAGCCGCCGCTCCACCTGGCATTGCAGTCGACGACCCGAACGTCCGCCTCCGCGAAGGACCGGCCGGTGACGATGAAGTCCAATGACAGACGTCCGAGATATCCCAGTGCTTGCAGGAGCACCGCGATCGTCGAGGCGTGGGAGCGCAGGCGGCGCACGATCTCGAGCGGCAGAGTCCCGGCGACGCCGCCGCCGAACTGGGACCGTTCGGCGTCGGTGAAGCTCTGATCGATGACCCGGCCGCAGATCGGTGCCGCCGCCTCCCCCGGCGCTATCGTGACCTCGATGCTGGGTGCGGCGAGTGTCTCCTCCCAGCTGGTCACCAGCACGGCCGAGTCATCTCGGAGACCCAGATCGCGGTAGACGTCGGCGGCCCAGGCGATGAGGGCCTGCCGATCGAGTCGACGCAGGACGTCGGTGGCGAAGACGCGCATGCCCAGACCGCCGGCGGAGTCCGGTATCCGTACGGCGAGTTTGGGCGAGTGTCGGGAGATCTCCTCGATGACGGCCGGGAAGTCGGCGAGACGGCGTGTCACCCGCAGCCGCGGGATCGCCTCGGCGCCGAGCAGGTCCGAGACCGTACTGAGGAACCAGGACTTGTCATTCGCCAACCGACACAGCCGGGGTGGCGGCCCGAGCACTGGGACCGCTCGGTGCGCGGCACGGGACAGGCGATCAGCGAGCTGCCACGCCGCCTCGGACGCGTGGTAGGGATGCAGAAAAGCGCCGCCGCGAGCGGCTTCGACCAGAGCCGCCGACGTACGGCTGTCGCTCCACGCCGCCGAACACAGGTCAGTGGCGGAGTCGGGATGCAACCAGACCGGGTCACCCAGCCCGAGGCGCCCGGAGTAGTACTCGTCGAATCCGGCTGGTGGCCGTGGCCGACACACGATGATGTCGTCGCCTCCGGCGCGCAGCCGGGCTCTGAGCTGAAACCCGTCCGGATACGAGATCTGATTCATGAGCCGGATCGCGCTGTAGTCGTCGAACAGGACCGCCCGCCGAGCGTTGGTCCACGCCCCGTGATCCGTCGTCGCTTCCTTCTGCGCCTGAAGTGCCGAGTCGCCGTGGAGAATGTCCGCCGCCAGCCGCCGCGGATCCGATCCTTTCCGGGATGGCGTTGATCGCATCTGTATTCCTATCTGGTCCCGTCGCATCGAGGATAGAGGCGTCATCGATGACAGTGAGCGGCCCGCCGCTGCGTAGTCATCATCGTTTGGCGTGGGTCGCACCGGGGCGAGAGGCTGACCACGTGAGATCACCGACAGGTACCACACCCGTCGTCGGCGTGCTTGCCTGTACCAGCCGGAGCGCCACCGGCACCACCTACTCACACGTCAACAGGACGGTAGTGAGTCAACTCGCTCGGCACGCCGACGTTGCCGCCGTACTGATCCCGGCCACCGAGCCGGACAATGCCGGCGCGATCCTGTCGGTCCTCGACGGCCTCGTGCTGCCCGGTGGTCCGTCCTTCCTGCACCCGGCCGGCTTCGACACAACCACACCGATCGAGCCCGACCGCGCCTACGACCCCGCGCGCGATGCCGTCGCCAGCGCCCTGCTCACCGCCGCGGCCCACCTGCCCGACCTGCCGGTGCTCGGCAGCTGCCGGGGCATGCAGGAGATCGCCGTGCACAACGGCGGGCTGCTGTGCGAGACCGACCCCACCGGTAGCCACCGGCGGTTACCCGATGAGAACGACGACCGGTGGGGCCCGGCCCACCCGGTCACCCTCACTCCTGGCGGCCACCTCGCCGATCTGCTCGGCCACCCGCCCAGCGCGGAGCTCCTGGTCAACTCCCAACACTCGCAGGTCGTCACCCGGCTGCCGACCAGCGTCGGCATCGAAGCGGTCGCACCCGACGGCGTGATCGAAGCCATCGCCGTCGACCGTCCGCACCGATTCGTGCTCGGCGTTCAATGGCACTTCGAACAGCAGACCGACCGCAGCCCGCTGGACCTGGCTCTCCTTGCCGAGTTTGGCCGGCGCTGCCGGACCCGGCACAACGGCGGGCCCGCTCGCTGACCCGGTCTACCGTTCACGTGGCGCCGTGTCGGCCAGGGTGCTCGGGACGGCTTGGCGACTCGTGTCGCCTTGCGCCGCTGACACATCGAAGCGATACCATGGGCGAGGCGTACGCATTCTCGGCTCCCTGGGCACTGACGACGGCGGCACGGGGTTCGCCTCGGGGGCACGTTCTGTTGGACTCGGAGTCGGCGTGAAGAGACAACGTGCACTCGCGCTGTATCTCAATGTCGCGCTGATTCTGGCCACCAGCCTGCTCGGTCTGATCGGCAACTATCTGACGAACCTGAGTGAACCGCCCACCTACCTGCGGGTCCTGCAGTCCGTGGCGATTCCGGCGTTCGTCGCGATCGTGGTCCTCCTCGTCGTCGGACAGGTCGTCCTCCACGTCGTGGCGAATCCCAAGGCGAAACGCTCGGACTGGGACTCGCGCCGGCCGCCGTACCCCGGGTTGGAGCCCTTCCGGGAGGAGGACTCGGCCGTCTTCTTCGGTCGGGACCAGCAGATCTCGGACATCGTCCGGCGGATGCTCGCCGCCTCGGCGGACCCTCGGGAGCGGCTGCTGGTGGTGGTTGGCGCGTCCGGCGGCGGGAAGTCGTCGCTCGTGCAGGCGGGTGTCGTTCCGACGCTCAAGACCCGGCGGTGGATCAACCTACCCACGATCAACCCGGGCAGCGCACCGGTGACGAATCTGGCCAAGGCCATCACCGAGGCGCTCCCGGAGCCGGTCGCGATGCCGGTAATCGTTCG
Source organism: Micromonospora sp. NPDC005215 (assembly GCF_040607915.1). NCBI lineage: Bacteria > Bacillati > Actinomycetota > Actinomycetes > Micromonosporales > Micromonosporaceae > Micromonospora > Micromonospora sp. NPDC005215. The sequence goes on from NZ_JBEXHQ010000005.1 coordinate 184,521, forward strand.
GGCGATACGCGAAAATCCGGCCAGCGCGGCGAAGTACATCGCCGAGATCCGCCGAGGAATGGGACGCCGGTTCGGCCACGTGCTCTTGGTGATCGACCAGTTGGAGGAGCTGTTCACCCTCTCCGGCGAGAGCGATCGGCACCTGTTCCTCGAGATCGTCGAGCGCCTGTTGGACACCGACTCCCGGTTGTCGGTGATCGCCAGCATGCGCATCGAATACCTCGCGCAGTTCCTCGACAGCGACATGGCGGCGCTGTTCCAGAATCCCGTCGCGATCGGTGCCATCAAGACGGAGTACCTCACCGCGATCATCGAGGAGCCGGCCCGGATCGCCGGCATGACGTTCGAGCCGTTGGTCGTCAACCGGATCATCGCCGACGTCGGCACGACCGACGCGCTGCCGCTGTTGGCGTACCTGTTGCAGGAGCTCTTCTTCGAGGTCCGGCCAGGGGCCGCGGTGAGCCTGAAGGCCTACCTCGCCACCGGCGGCGTCGGTGGCGCACTCACCCGGCAGGCCGACCAGGTCGTCAGCGAGCTACGCGGGGAGGGCGGCATCGCCCCGATCCTGACGACCCTGCTGCGGTTCGTCTCGCTCGACTCCAGCGAGGCGACCAAACGACCGGTAGCTCTGGGGGAGCTGAGCCCCGAGCAGCGCCGTACCGTCGCCGCGTTCGTGGACGCGCGGCTGCTGGTCAGCAAGGTGCAGGACGGCGAGCCGGTCGTGGAGGTGGCGCACGAGTCGCTGTTCCGACTCTGGGCGCCGCTGCGGCAGGAGGTCGAGACGCGGGCCGAGCACCTGCGTCGGCGCTCCGAGTTGGAGCGGTGGGCCGCCGAATGGCAGCACTCCGGGCGTAGCGTCGACTACCACCTGACCGGGCAGCGGCTGGTGCTGGCCGAGCAGTGGCTCGCCGGCCTGGAGGCGCTCGGCCAGGCGAGCGAGGTGGTCCGGGCCCTGATCGAGCAGTCGAAGCGCCGGGACCTCGCCTTCCTGCGACGCGTGTCGGAGAACATCGGCCGGTACGTCCTCGCCAATGCCGAGCGGTTCCCGGAGCTGTCGATCCTGCTCTCCATCGCGGCCATCGCCGAGGCACCCGTCACGCCGCTGATCGAACGCGCCCTCATGTCCGCGCTCGCCTTCAGCCACCTGCGCCGGGTGCTCTCCGGGCACACCGACACGGTACGGTCGATCGCCTGGTCCCCGGACGGCCGCCTGATCGCCACCGGTTCCCGCGACAACTCCATCCGCGTGTGGGACCCCGACTCCGGCCGGGCGATCGCCGAGTTCACCGGTCACGACGCCATGGTGGAGGCCATCGCCTGGGCCCCCGACTCGCGCCGCGTCGCCAGCGGTTCCCGGGACCGTACGGTCAAGTTGTGGCGGGTGGGCGCGGACAGTCCGCCGCCGACCCTCTACGGCGCCGACGACCTGATCCGTGGCATGGCCTGGTCTCCCGACGGCGAGCACGTCGCCGCCGGCGCACAGGACCACCACATCCACGTGTGGCGGACGGACACCGGCGTCCACACGACGACCCTGCGCGGGCACACCGGCGATGTCTACGGTCTCGCCTGGTCACCGAACGGCACGCTGTTCGCCTCCACGTCGCACGACCGCACCGCCATCGTGTGGGACTTCGCCACCGGTGAGCAGCAGACCGTGCTGCGGGGGCACACCGACTTCATCGAGGGCCTGTCGTGGTGCCCGGACGGGCGACGGCTCGCCACGGCCTCGGGCGACCAGACGATCCGAATCTGGGACGTCACCGACGGCCGTCAACTGCTGCTGATCCGCGGGCACACCGATTTCGTCTGGGACGTTTCCTGGTCACCCGACGGACGGTCGCTGGCCTCCGCCTCCAGCGACCGCACCGTACGGATCTGGGACGTCAGCGACGCCCGGGAGATCGCCACGCTGCGTGGTCACGAGGACGCTGTGTGGGGCGTGGCCTGGTCACCCGACGGCACGGCGCTCGCCTCGGCCTCCAGCGACCACACCGCCCGGGTCTGGTCGATACTGCCCCGCGGTGCCGAACGACAGGCGTTCACCGGGCATACCGGCGGGCTTCGCGCGGCGGCGTGGACAGTGGACGGGTCCCGGATCGCGACTGCCTCGGACGACGGGTCGGCCCGGGTCTGGAACGTGGCGTCCGGAGCCGTCAGTACCTTCACCGGGCACGCCGGCACCGTCTGGGGGGTGGCATGGGCACCCGACGGGCAGCGCCTCGGCTCGTGCTCGAACGACGGCTCGGTGCAACTGTGGCGCCCGGACAGCGTCCAGCCATACCTCCAGCTGGACGAAGAGACGATCTGCGAGGGCCTGATGTGGGCTCCGGACAACACACGGATCGCCACGGCCTGCCGGGACGGCACGGCCTCGATCTGGAACGCCACGACCGGCCGTCGGCTGCTACAACTGCGCGGCCACACCGACTGGGTGGTCCGCGTCTCCTGGTCGCCGAGTGGGCGCATGATCGCCACGACCTCGGACGACCGTACCGCCCGGGTCTGGGACAGCTCCACCGGCGAGGAACTCGCCGTCCTTCGCGGCCACCACAACTGGGTGGACGGCGTGGCCTTCTCACCGGACGAACAGTTCGTCGTCACCTGCTCGGCCGACTGGACCTGCCGGATCTGGGCCCCTCGCACCGCTCGGCACATCCGGACCCTCGAAGGCCACGAGGGGCGGGTACGCGCGGTCGCCTGGTCGCCGTCCGGTGACCAGATCGCCACCGGCTCCTACGACCGCACCGTACGGGTCTGGAGCGCGCTGGACGACGCGGAGTCGCGGGTGGTCGGCGTACACGTGGATCGGGTGACGTCGGTCGCCTGGTCGGCCGACGGGCGGACGCTGCTCACCGCCTCGCTGGACAAGTCGGCCCGACTCTGGTCGGTCCAGCCCGACATTGATGACCTTCGGAGCCGAGCCCGGCATCGGGTGTTCCGGGATCTGTCCGCCGGAGAGCGCCAGTCGCACATGCTCTCGCTGCCCGACGATTCTCCCGGGTAGCAGTGAGCTCTCACCATCGGTCGCGCTCGGTGTGCCGGGTGAGCCGCAGGACGGAGTCCAGCAGGATGGCGGCGGCACCGGTGGCCCGGGTGTCGACCACCGGCACGGGGTAGCGCTCCCCCTCGTGGAACGGCTTGCCCCCGAAGATCGAGAACCCGGCGAGCGTGGCCGCGATGCCGACTCGGCGACCGAGGTCCGCGATCGTCTGGAGTTCGTCGGTCACCGGCGGGACCGGCAGGCCGGGGAACATCGCCCGGACCTGACGGTCGGTGTCGTGGCACATGATGATCGCGTCCGGCGCGGCTCCGTAGAGGAGGTTGACCGAGTTGCCACCGTAGACGCGGTGCAACGTCGCCGCCTGCCCCTCGACGATGACGAGTTCGTGCCCGGCGGCGGCCAGGCGGTGGACGGCACGTTGCACGGCCCCGGTGATGAAGTCCGCGAAGATGCGGTCGACCTGCACCACCGCGTCCGCGCCACACATGGCCGCGATCTGCCCGGTCGCCAGAAAGGCACTACGCATGCCCCGGGAGAGTGCCTCGCGGTGTACCGCGAGGGCCGTCGTCATCTTTCCGACGGCGCAGTCGGTGCCGGTCGTCAGCAGCACCGTCGCGTCAACCGACAGGTCGGGTGACAGCGTCTCCCGGGGGCCGTCGCCCCGCACGTCGATCAGCTCGACACCAGCCGCGGTGGCCAAGCCGACCAGGTCGGAATCGTCGTTCAGTCGGGCGTGTGTGCTGCAGATGACGTTGAGCCCGTGCCGGATCACGTCGGCGGCCACAGCCTTCAGCCGGGCGGGGACGACCGTGTGCGCGTCCATCGAGTTGACACCGATCACCACGCTGCGGGCGCCTGCTCGCTGGGCGGCGGCGAGATCCGGCACCACGGGCACGCCAAGCGGCCCGACCCCGAGGATCACGCCGGCATCGGCGCCGACGTGGCGTGCGTCCACCACGCAGGCGACCGTCCACCGCGTGCCGGTCAGGATCAGGCCGGACGCCGTCTTGGTGCCTGGCAGACCCAGCCGACCATCGGTCCAGACGGCAACGGGATCCAGGGCGGAGGAAGTCGCTTCCATGTTCCCAGTGGGTGCTTTCATCAGTCATCAATGTGCTGAGCGCGGAGTGGCCGTGGCCTGTCATAGCATAGGCCAACGACAATGCGGCCGAGCGGCGCGTTCGGCGGCGGCGGCGCTCCGATCGAGGGCAGGCCAGGGTTGTACGCACACTCCTGGCAGTGTGGCGAAGGAGTGTTCGGTAATGGACCGGCTTGTGGCAGTTTTCGGCACGGGCCTGGTCGAGCCGGCCACACCGATCGTCCATGCCGACGACCCGGGGCTGCTGCGTGGCGACGGGGCGTTCGAGGCGTGGCTCCTGGCTGGTGGCGAGCCGGTGCTGCTGCCCGCCCACCTGAACCGGTTGTCCCGATCGGCGCGCAGCCTGGCGCTGCCGCTACCGGAGCTCGACGCGCTGCGCACGTTCGTCCTCGACGTCGCGGCGGCCTGGCCCCGTGATGTCGAGGCGGTCCAACGCCTGGTCTGCACCCGGGGGCGAGCCGGCACCGGCCGGCCCACCATCTTCACCACAGTGGAGCCCGTGCCGCAGTGGACGTCGGTCAACCGGCAGCGCGGCCTGCGTCTCGTCACGGGCACCGTCGGGTTCCCGGTACGCGAACGCGCGAAAGCCCCGTGGCTGTTGGGCGGCGTGAAGTCCCTGTCGTACGCCGTGCACACCGCCAGCCAGCGGTGGGCCGCCAGCCGGGGCGCTCAGGAGATGCTCTGGCTCAGTTCCGACGGCTACGCGCTGGAGTGCCCCAGTTTCAACCTGGTGTGGATCCGGTCCTCGACCATGTTCACCGTGCCGGGCTGGTCGGGCATCATCGCCGGCACCACGTCAGGTGCGCTCTTCGGGCAGGCGGCCGCGCTCGGCCTGCGCAGCGACGAGGCCCTGGTGACCCCGGACGAGTTGGTGCACGCGGACGGCGTGTGGCTGACCGGGTCGCTGAGCGGAATCCTGGCCGCCACCGAAATCGACGGGCGTCCGCTGACGCGATCCCCACTCCTGGGCGAGGCCAGGCGGTTGATCGGCTATCCCGAGAGCTGACGGGCCGCCCGCCGTCACAGCACCGGGTCGACCGGGCGGATCTCCTCGCTCAGCAGGTAGTCGTGGGGGTCCAGGCCCATCGCGATGCGCTCCGGCGAGCGCCAGTAATCGGCGTTGGCCTCCTCGAACGACTGCGGACCGGGGTGCGACACGAGCCAGATGTGCTGCTGACGCTCAACATCGACCCAGGACCCCGAGATCTCGAAGCCGAAGCGCCGGCGCAGGGGCACGACGAGCGTCCGCCAAGCCGCCACCCACGCGTCGAGCCGCCCCGGTCGGACGGTGTAGATCCGCAATTGCGTCGTCACGTCCCACCGCCACCTCGGCACACCTCGACACCCGCGAGCCCTGACGATACGCCGTCCCCAACGTCCCAACCTCTCCGTCATGATCGGGTGATGTGGAAAATCGCCACATCGTTTGGGAATCTTGACCGACCTCGCACCCCCTCGTCGACCACATGACCGACGCCCACCTCGTCGCTCAGCGGCCACCGCGTGATCAGAGCCGCGCTGTGGGCTGCGGCCGGGGTGCTCCGTCAGGTAGGACGCGTTCGTAGCAGACCGAGTTGTCGGAGCCCACATACGCGCCGAACAGCGGGATCTCGCGGTAGCCCTCGCGCTCATAGAAGCGCATCGCGTCCGGCTGGGCCGGGCCGGTCTCCAGCCGGATGGTCGTCCAACCGCGCTCCTGTGCGGCCTCCTCCAGCCCTCGGAGCAAGTCGGTCGCCAGCCCCGAGCCGCGGCTCTTCGGTACCACGTACATCCGCTTCACCTCGACGGTGACCGGGTCGAGGCGGCGCAGCGCGGCGCAGCCGAGCGGTTGGTCGGTGGCTTCGTCGACCGCGACCAGGAACAGGTCGATGTTCTCGGCCGTCGGCGGCGTGCCGGGCTCATGGTCGTCGGTACCGTAGCGGAGGTCGAGTTCGGCTTTCTGCGCCACACGCAACGCCTCGCCCACCGGGTCGGTCCACGGCCGCTGCGTGATGATCCAGGTCATGCCGCTCCTCACCAAGACTCGGTAACAAGCGTTACGGTAACATTCGTTACGGACATGAGGAGGTGAGAGTCGTGTCACCGTCTGCAGACCGAGCGGCCCAGGGCGAGGCGCTGTCGCGCGCGGTCTGGGACGTACTCGCGCAGCAGGGCCTGGAAAAGCTGACAGTGCGCGCGGTCGCCGCGGCGGCCGGCTGCACGACGGGTCTGGTTATGCACCGCTTCCCGAACCGTCGAGCGCTGCTGCTGCACGCCCGGCAACTGCTGCACGACACCACCCGGGAGCGGGTTGAGGCACTCGAAGCCGCGGCCACCTCGCCGCGGGCGGCGCTGCGCGGGGTCCTCCACCAGGGCATGGCGACCGATCCGGAGACGACCAACTGGAGCATCGTCTGGTTGGGCTTCCTGGCTGCGGCGGTGGCGGACGCCGAACTGATCGGCATGCACCGCCGCAACAACCGAGCCTGGCGGCAACGGGCCGAGCGGCTGGTCGCCGCGGCTGCCCCGGACTGGCCGGTCGACCAGGTCGGCGCGGTCGCCCTGGGGCTGATCGCAATGACCGAGGGTGTCGCGGCTCTCGCCGCCGCGGATCCCGCTGCCTACCCGGCGGATGAGCAGGAACGCATGCTCGACGCCGCCCTAGTGGCCTACGGCCTGGGCTGTGAAGGTAGCCGCCCTTCGTGATCAGAGCTGAAGTTCGAGGTCGAGGCGACGTGTGTAGTGGCATCGTCGGGCTCGGGCCTGATGCCGGCGTCGCCACTGTGACAAGTGCAGACGATGGGCGAGTTGGGTGATCGGGCGGGTGATGCAGGCGTTGCTCAGTCGTCGGGCCTCGTTGACCGTCAGCTTGATCAACCCAGTGTGGACCGGATCGTCTTTGGCGGCGTCATGGGCGCAGATCACCAAGACGGACCAGAGCGATTCCGTCGTGCTGGCACTCGCACTGCGGAGCTGAACGGCACCGGCAGAACGGTGCGTCTTCCTTGCCTGGCGCAGTGCTGCCCTGCTGTACTAATCAGAGTAGTCAGTCGGACTCGGGCAGTGAGGTGCGCGGTGGCCTTCCGGGCGAGGAAGTTGCGGGTACAACTGCCGTGCGACGGCGAGAACTCCATCATCGAAGCCGCCGACGAGCCGGACGGGTGGGATTTCTGTCCGTTGCAGGGCAGCCCGTTCGGTGACCCTCTGATCCACCACCCGTGCGACGTGATCAGTGTCCCGGACCTGGTGCACTGCGGCCCGCTGATGACCTACACCTGCCCGGTCAGCCAACCGGATCCGCCGACTGGTGGATCCGGGGGCACGGAGTGCGTCGCGGCCGAGTTGCAGAGCGCGCCAGACCGGGTGGTCTGCGCCAAGTACGGCAGTGCCATCGTCATGATGAACCGGGGAAGCACCGTCCTCAGCGTGACCGAGGAGTACCTGCCGGTGCTGCGGGCCCACCTGGAGGCCCGGCGGCTGGAGATTGACGTTGTCGCCCAGGCGCAGCGGGACGCCGTCGATACCCAACTGGCCCACCTCGAGGTCGCCGAACAGGCCCTACGCGACCGCGCGGCACGGGAGTAGCCCGGTGGCGCAGGTGTACCGCGCCAATCCGGGGTACACCCTGGTGCCGCTGGACCGGCTGCCAGCCGCCGACCGCGCCGCTCTGCCGGGCACAGCCCTCGACGACAGCGAGTGCTACGGCCTGCTCGTACCCGGCCGGGACTCGCCGCTGCCAACCCGTCCGATCAGCCCGGACCTCGCGCTGCTCTACCTCAGCCTGATCGAGCCGGGGCCCCTGCCCGGGTATGCCCGGTCCCGCTTCGGCCCGCAGCTCGGCTGGATCGCCACCCAGCTCGTCCTCGACGGTGTGCTGGAGATCGCCCGGGACGGCGGCTTCACCAGCGGCGCGCTGGCGGCCGGCCGGCCGGACGCCGACCCCGACGACGGTGGCACCGGCCGGATCGGCGAGCTGTCCCGGGCCGCGCTGCGTTACGCGCAGTGCCTGGCGGACCTGCCCGAGCCGCTGCTCGCCGGCCGGCTCTACAGCTACGGCCGGACCCCCGTGCACCCCCGGCTGCGCGAGCGGCTGCCCAACCGCTCGGCCATCGCCGACCACCTGGGCCTGGCCCCGGACGGGCAACTGGTGCGCGAGCTGTCCGACGCGCGGTGGACCGCTCCCGCCCCGCCGGCAGAGCATCACCACTGGTGGCACTGGCACGCCCCGCCGCCAGCCGATCCGTTCGCCCCGCAGCACACCAGCGGGTACAAGCTCTACGTCAGCCCGACACTCGCCGTCATGCCGGACGCGGTGCGGGCGGTGGCGCAGGTGGTCCCCGGGCTACCCGGGGTCAGCGGCTTCAAGGTCGGCGCGGACCATGTCGGTCTGTGCCGACCGGACCGGCTGGTGGTCTACCTGGACCAGCCCACCGACCTGACCGCGTGCGCCGAAGCGTTGCGGGACAAGCTGTCCGGACTACCCGCCGACGGGGTCACCTTCAGTACCGCACTCACCGGGGACGGGCTGCTGTCCTGGGGTACCGATCCGCCGGGTGCGAAGACAAGTTGGCGTGGCTGGGTCACGGCACGGCTGGCCCGGTACCTCGCGGCGGCCCAACTCGCCGACCCGGGCGCTGCACCGCCGTGGCGGCTCGCCCTGCACCGGCTGCGGCTGTCCGGTGTGGACACCCGTACCTGGACCGCCGATCGTGGGCTGTGGGCGACGTCGCCGGGTGGCCGATGACCGGCCCGCTGCTCGGTCCGCTGCTGCTCCCGCCGGACGTGACGATCACGCCGGTCGCCCAGTTGCCGGCGCAGCTGCGCGGCCAGCTCGAGCAGGAGCCGGACGAGCACTGCGTGACCCGGCCGAACGCTCGGACCGCCTCGACCATCGTGGACTCGGCCGGCGCGGCGCTGCTCGCCGAGTTCCGCCAGCCGACCACCATCGCCGACGCGGTGCTGGCCTTCAGCCTGGCCAACGGCGTCGATCCGGCGGAGACCCTGGAGGAAGCGTTCGCGCTGCTGAGCGGGTTCATCAACGACGGGGTACTGGTGGTGGCCGACTCCGCCCTCGCCGCGCCGATCGGTACTGGGCTGCGGCCGGCGGAGCGGATCGGCGGGTACACCGTGCACCAGCCGGTCCAGGTGCTGGTCGACACCGAGGTGCACCGGGGCAGCGCGGCCGACGGTAGCCCGGTGGCGGTCAAACTGGCCCGACCGGGGTTCGGCGCACAGGTGCGCGCCCAGCTGGACCATGAGGCCTCGGTACTAGCCCGGCTGGCCGGCGTGGTCAGCCCGGCGCTGCTCGACGCGGGCGAGTACGACGACCGCCCGTACCTGGTCACCGCCTGGGTCGCCGGGGTGGACCTGCACCGCGCTGCGACCGGTGTCCGGCGACTGCCCGGGTCAGCCCGCCGGAACGCGCTGCTCGACTTGGCCGACCGGGTCCTGGCTGCCTACGCCCACCTGCACGGCGCTGGCGTGCTCCACGGCGACGTGCATCCGCGCAACGTACTGGTGACCGCCGACGATCGGGTGACGCTTGTCGACTTCGGACTCGCGGCCACCATCGACGCGGACGGGACGGTCCGCGCCGTCGCCACCGGCGGCGTGGACCTCTACCGGGAACCGGAGCTGTCCGGTGCGCGTCGCCCCGGCGGTCCGACCGGGCTGCCGACCGCCGCCGGTGAGCAGTACAGCGTCGCCCGGCTGGTGTACCTGATCCTCACTGGCGGTCAGCCGTACCCGCTGGCGTTGACGGACTCCCGACTACCGCGCCGGCCACCCGCGCCCTTCGCCGAGCACGGGGTGGCCGACCTGCCGGCCGTGCAGCGCACCGTCCGGCGGGCGCTGGCCGACCGACCGTCCCGGCGCTATCCCTCGGTCGCGGACTTCCGCACGGCGTTGCGAACCGCGGCCGCGCGCGACCGTCGCGCCCCGGCCTCCGACAGCAGCCGGTCCGGGCAGCAGTTGGTGGACGACGTGTTGGCCCGGCTGACCCGCGCCGACCAACGCTTCGAGGACGACTTAGTCGCCCCGGTCGCGCCGGTGATGAACGGCGCCGCCGGTCTCGGGTACGCGCTGCTGGAGATCGCCGCAGAACGCGAGGACGCCGAGCTGCTGGCCGGGGCCGACCGGTGGGCTACCCGGGCGCTGCTGGCCTCCGGTGACGAGCGGGCCTACGTCAGCGACGAGCTGGAGATCAACCCGGCGTCCGTCGGCGAGCGCTCGTTCTACCACAGCATCACCGGCGTGCACGCGGTCCAGGCACTGATCGCCGACGCCCGGGGTGACGAGCTGGGCTGCCGACTCGCGGCGGCCGACTATCTCGCCGTCGCCCAGTCGGAGCTGGACCCGGCCCGGCGCGGCCCCGGTTCCGGCGAGTTCGACCTTGCCTTCGGCCGGTCCGGTCTGCTGCTCGGCTGCGCCGTGCTGGTCCAGCGGCTGGCCGATCCGGACGCCACCGATCTGATCAACCTGGTGGCGCTCGGCGATGCGCTGCGGGACGCGCTGTGGCGCCGGTTGGCGCAGCAGCCGCCCCTGGACCGGTCGGCGGAGCTGCGCACCCTGGGCGTCGCGCACGGCTGGGCCGGCTACCTCTACGCGCTACTGTGCTGGAGCGCCGCGGCCGGTACCGCACCGCCGTACGGGGTGGCCGAGCGGCTGGCGGAGTTGGCGGCACAGGCTGTCCCGGCCGGTCGGGGGGTGTACTGGGCGTACCAGGTCGGCGGGCCGGCGCCCGACCCCGGACTCGGTACCAGTTGGTGCAACGGCACCGCCGGCTACGTACACCTGTGGAACCTGGCGCACGAACAGTACGGCGAGGCGGCGTACGCCCGGCTGGCCCGGCAGGCCGCGTTTAGCACGTTCGACGCGACCGGGGCAAGGGCCGGGGACCTGTGCTGCGGTTCGGCCGGCCGGGCGTACGCGCTGCTGTGCCAGTACCGGCACAGCGGTGAGCCGGCCTGGCTGAACCGGGCCCGGGCGCTGACCGGCGAGGCGGTGGCCGGGGTACGCCGGGGGACGATGCGCCGGGACAGCCTGTACAAGGGCGATGTCGGTACCGCCGTGCTGGTGGCCCAGTTGGCACACCCCGACCACGCCCGGATGCCGCTGTTCGAGCTGGCCGGCCCGGCCGGCTGCGGTCGGGCCGTCCAGAGTGGATAGCCGACTACCGGCCGAGGTGGGTCGCCCTTGGTGAACTTGGCGATCCCGGACTGAGGCTGGGGCATGAGGTGACGCCAGACGGTGCCGGCCCAGGCCTCGGTGCGGGGAACGAAGATGACGTTGACGTCGCCCTGGTCGGCGATCTTGTTCAACGACGGCGGCAACTCATCATCGTCAAAGAACCGGCGGCGGAACTGCGCGGCCTCCCACAGCAGGTTCCACTTGGTGATCGCCAGCGACAGCTTGTTACTCGCCTCATCCCAGAATCCTGGCCGCATGGGCACCGCCACGTACTCCGGCCGCGCCGGAACGTCAGCCCTGATCACACCCCTAACCATGTGCCCAGCGGACATGTTCCACAGCCGGGGATAGACCTCCGGTGCCGCAGGTTCACACCCCGGGTCGACGCGCGGCCCGAAGTCCTCGTCGCCCAACCCGTCAGACTCGCCCGTCACGGTCATGTCCGTCACCTCGACGTCGTTGTTGTTGTCCACGGTCTACCTCACGACGCTTACCTGCCATTCCGTTCCAACAACTTTTGACGGTAGAGAAGTACTTACTCGTCCAGTCGACTTTGATCGATCGGTTAGGGACCGGATACGCGTCAGCGTGGCGGCGAGGCCTGCTCGAGTGGGCGTCCGTGGGCTCGAATCGTGTCCGAGACGGCGACGCCGAGCAGGACGGCGATAGCTGCTACGGCGACCCCGAGTGGCGGCAGACCGACCATCACCGGCGCCATGGCCGCGAGGACAATGATCCCGATCGGCCGTGTCCGGGACACCCGGGCGAAGGCCACATACTCAAATATCGAGCGCCCGGCGAGGAAGAGCGCAGGGCCACCGAGGATGGCCCCAACCCAGGCAGGTTTGGCGTCTCCGGATGGATCTATGAGGACGAGTTCGGAACCGGCGGAGGTGGCAAGGATGCCGGACACCATGAGCAGGTGGGAGAACTCGGCCAACCGACCGACCCGCCCGGGGTCGGCGGATGCCGCGATGGCCTCGCCCAAGATCTGGCCGGCTCGGTAGAAGTAGATCCGCCACAGCAACACCGTGGTGAGGAACGACAAGGTAAGGGCCACTGTTCGTTCAGCCACGATCGGACCGCGGAGAAGACTCGACCCGGAGGTCAGGATCGTCTCACCAAGCGCGACGATGACGAGCTGCCAGTAGCGTTCGGCCAGGTGCTCGCCCGCGACGGCCCACGGGGATCCCCGTGAGCGGCCCAGCCCCGGGACCGGCCAGCCGAATCTGGCCCCCAGGTAGTCGATCGCCAGGGCCAACGTCCACAGCGAATTACGCGTCACCTCGGGTGCGAAGGCTCCGGCGAGCCACGGCACGGCCGACACACCGAACCAGATGAGTGCCAGCATGTTGACGCGGCGCAGATTGTGACCCCGCACGATGAACACGAAGAAGAGGGTGCGGCCCACCTGGATCGCGACGTACGTGCTCGCGAAGAGCAGGCCAGTCTCAGCGAGAGCCCCGGAAATCGCGACCGCCAGGAGCAGGCTCCCATACATCGTCGCGAGGACAACGAACTGGATTGCCGGCTGGAACGGATCGAATCTGCTGGTCACCCATGCCGTCTGGGTCCAAATCCACCAGACGGCCAAGAGTAGCAGCAGAGTTTCGCCGTTCTCCGCAAGAGAAGTGGTTAACCTCTCCGCGACGTGACCCCTGGTGTAGTCCAGCACCAACTCGTTCACGATCCGGGTGAGCGCGAAGACGAACACGAGATCGAAGAACAGTTCCAGGAAGGTCGGCCGCTGCGGACTCTCACGCCTGCGCAGCAGATTCGCCACTCTGTTTGTCGTCACCCGCCCGCCCGCTTCGTCGGTTTTTCGCTGAAGCAGTCGTACCACGTCGCCGCGCCGCTCATGGATAAGACGCACCCGCAATGACTGAAGGGGCGGTGCCGCCCTCAAAAGTTCCGCAGATTGCGGACAACGTTGCGGCGCGTTGGGCTTGCATCTGGTACCCGGGTACGGGCGGCCGTCGCCGTCGATCCAGCCACTGGCCAGCGCCGCACGCTCACCTCGCTACCCGACTGTGCGCGGGTCATCTCCCCGGCGACTAAATGTGTGCCGGCTCGCTCGTAGTAACGTCCTCGACCGACGCAACCTCCGTTCCAGTGACCAGGTACCCGTGGGAACGAGGGGAATTGAACCCACGAAGACCTCTTGTCAAGCCTCGTTCAGGGCTTGTCATTGCTTGTCATAACCCCTTGTTACCAACAGTGGCCGAACCAAACTTTTCACCGCTTGCCAAAAGTGGTCACTGAGCTGCAGTGGTGGCCTCCCGATGCTGTTTCGCAGCGACCGGTGCAGACGGCACCGGACGACATCGGGAATGTGACGGTGGTCCGCTGATGTCTCGACTGCCCAAGCTGCATCTCGTCACCTTCCTTGCCGACGAAGAGGAGATGCCCGCCGATGAGGCTCACCGTCACGCGCCGGCCCCCACGCCCATCGGCGGCAGCCGGACCTCGTCCTCGGTGAGGATGGCCTGGCGCAGGTCCCGCAGCCGCCGGCTCGGCTCCAGGCCGAGTTCACGGCGCAGCGACGAGCGCAGCCGGTCGAAGGAGGCCAGCGCGTCGGCACCCCGCCCGCTGCCGTAGAGCGCGACCATGAAGGCCGCCTGCAGGCGGTCACGGCCGGGATGAGTCCGGGCCAGTGCGGTGAGTTCCGGTACGGCCCCTGCGTGCCGGCCCAGACTCAGCTCGACCTCCAGCCGTTCCTCGATCACCTGCAGTCGCGACTCCTCCAGGCTCATGGCCTCCGGCTCCAGCATGCCATCGGCGAGACCGGCGATGGCGGGGCCGCGCCACAGGTTCTCGGCCCGCAGGAAGGACCCGACGGCCTCCGCCGCGCGACCCGCGGCCAGCGCCCGCCGAGCCCGATGGGCCTCGTCGTCGAACCGGGTCCGATCCAGCGCGCCGGGCTCCACCGTCAGCAGGTAACCCCCCGCCCGGCGTACCAGCGAGCGCTCGGGCAGGCCGCCGGCGACGAGCTGGCGGCGCAGGGCCGCGGCGCAGTTGCGGATCTGACTAGCCGCGGTGGCCGGCGGCTGCAGCGGCCACAGGCAGTCGACCAGTCTGTCGGCCGGGACCACCCGGCCGGCCCGCAGCAGCAGCACGGCCAGGATCCGCTGCTGCCGGCGTCCGCCGAGCGGCAGGGGCGTTCCTTCGACGGACGCTTCCAGCGGGCCGAGGATCCGGAACTCCATGCGATGACCTCCATGCCGACCGCACCCCGCGCACGGCCTGGTCATCAGGTTGCCCAGCACGGGTTGGCGTTTCCTTGGCAGCGCCGTACGCCGTGACAACCAAACGAGGCGTCCCCGACTTCGCGGGGCCGAGAACACCCATCAGGAGGCACCGTGGAAATCACCAGACGGACCCGCAGGGGCCTGGCCGCCGCGGCGGTCGCGGGAGCGGCGGCGTCACTGCTTGTCGCGTCCCCGGCGCTGGCGACGAGCGACTACTGCTCGGTGAGCGGGTTGTCGACCAGTTGCCGGACCTACTACATCCCTTCCAGCTACATCGGGCACTTTATTGACCACACCGTCTGCGGCGGCACGATCGGCGCCAGTTTCCGCGTCCGTGACTACCAGAACGGCGCGGTCGTCAAGAGCGGGAGCATCGGCCCGGCGAACTGCACCTCAGGCCGAGTGCCGGCCTCTTTTCGAGCTACCGGCTGGAACTGCACGCGACGGCCCTGGGTGCCGACGGCTCGATCGACAACGTGTAGTACCCGCCTCGGTCCGGAGGGGTCGCGCGCTGCGGCCTCTCCGGACCTCGGTGCGTGGTGCCCCCCACAGTGGCGCAGTGTTCAGAGGTCAGCCCACGCGGTGCACATCCAGCCGCCGCCGTGGACCGAGTAGCAGGCGTGATGCTGGTCCAGGTTGCCGGGGCTGGACGGCTAGCCGTCCACCGTGGCGGTGTCGTTGTAGTCTGGGCGACCCCGTGCCGTAGTAGTCCGACTACCTGACGAACACGAGCCGGACGCCTGCGCCGGAAGCCCGGTGACCGGTCCCGCCCCCGTTGGGAAGGTCGGCTATCCGGCCGGGACGCCGACCGAGCGGCCGTCGTGCCGCTCCAGCAGGGCCCGGACGATGTCCGCCTCGGGAGTGCCGAGCGGATTCAGGATGCTCAGCGCCTCCTGCCAGGCCCGCGAGGAGTCCTCCAGGTGGCCCAGGGTGATCAGCGCGCGGGCGCGTACCAGGGGTGCCCCAATGGCCTCCGCGCGATGTGCCGCCTCGCCGGCGAGCCGGGCCGCCTGCGCGGGGTCGCCGTGTCGCCGGGCGACCTCGCCCAACGCCGCCAGCGCGTCGATCTCGATCACGGCGGCGCCGGCCTGTCGGGCCAGTGTGACCGCCCGCTCCAGGGAGGATCTGGCCAACAGCGGCGTCCGCTCCGCGACGGTTGCGGCGAGGCCGACCAGGGCCTCGGCCTCCGTCGCCGGCAGGCGCGCCGACCTGGCCCACTCGGCGGCGCGAGTGTGCGTGGCCGCCGCGCGGGTGGGATCGCCGGTCAACCGGAGCAGTGATCCCTCGGCGATGTCGATCGACGCCTTGCAGAGATTGTCGTCTGCCCGGTCGGCGAGGCCCCGGGCGGCGGCGAGCGCCGACTGCGCCTCGGCCACCTCGCCGCGCAGCGTGTGGACCTGGCCGATACCGGCCAGTGCGTTCGCTTCGATCGACGCCATGCCGACCTCGCGGGCCGTCCGTACCGCCGCCTGAAGCTCGGCCAGGGCATCCGGATACTCGCCACGATCGATTCGCAGGAGGCCGAGGTTGTTGAGGATGACCGCCTCGTTGGGCCGTGCGCCGTCCTCTCGGTGCAGGGCCATGGCCGCAGTGAGTCGTTCGACCGCCAGCCGCAGTCGACCCGACATGGCGTAGATCGTGCCGAGGTTGCTCAACATCACAGCGATGCCGTAACGGTGGCGGATCCGCTCGTTGAGCCGAAGCGCGTGCTCGAAGCAGGCCGCCGCCGTCGTCAGTTGCCCCAGGTCGCCGAAGACCGCGCCGAGCGAGCCGGCCGCGGCGGCCTGGCCCTGCGCGTGCCTGGCGCTGCGGAACAGGTGACCCGCCCGTCGTTGGTGCGCGATCGCGAGCAGCTGGTTGCCCGTGAGGTGGTACACGTTGCCCAGACTCATGTGTGCCGACGCCCGCAGGGCCGGGTACGCGTCCCCAGCCGACGCGTGCAGCGCCGCCTGCGCCACGAGCAGCCAGTTCAGTGAATTGCGGGTTACCCAGAAGTACGTTCGTAGCTGGTCGGCGAGCAGGGCGGCAGCGGCCCTCGACGTGCCGTCGGCGCCCGCCCTGATCAGCGCCACCATGTTCGACTCCTCGGCCTCGAGCCAGGCCAGGGCGGCGTCGCGGTCCGGGAGGCCGGCGTCACCGGCCGCCAGGCCCTCCGGCAGCTCCAGGCGGACCCGCCCCGGCGCCAACAGGTCACCGGCAGCCTGCGCGCGGACCAGGTACCACGCGAACAGGCGGGCGAGGACGGTCTGCGCCTCCGGCCGGCCGGCCTGCCGCGCACTGTGCTGGCCCGCGTAGCGCCCCAGCAGGTCGTGTAGCGCGACGCGATCGTCGTCGAACTCCAGCAGGTGCGCCGAGAAGAGTCGGGCCAGCGTCCGACGGGCCGCGGCCGGGGTTGTCTGCGCCAGGTGCGCGACCGCGTCGACCGACAGCGTGAGCCCCGGAACCGTGCCGAGGAGGCGGAACATCCGCTGGGCCTCGCCGGGAAGCCGGGTGTAGGAGAGGTCGAACGCCGCCTGCACGGCGACGCTCGGGTCGTCGTCGATCGCCAGGGCGGCGATGCTCCGCTGCCGCACCTGCCGCACGTACGCCGACACCGTGAGGTCAGGCTCGTCGCGCAGCAGCGCCGCCGCGATCCGCAGCGCCAGCGGGAGCCGACCGCAGACCTGGGCGAGGTCCCGGATCGCGTCGCGTTCGGCGACTCGCGGGTCGTCACCGAGCAGGACGGTGAGCAGCTCGATCGCGTCCGGTTCCGGGAGTAGTCCGATGGTCAGGCGGTGGGCGTCCTGCTGGGCCACGAGCCCGGTCAGGCGGTCCCGGCTGGTGACCACCACCAGGCTGTCCGCGGACCCGGGCAGCAACGGCCGCACCTGCGCGGCGTCGAGGGCGTTGTCCAGCACGATCAGCAGCCGACGATCGGCGACGACGGTGCGGTAGAGAGCCGCTGCCTCCTCCGGATCGGCCGGAATCTGGGCCGCCGGCACGCCCAGACTCCGCAGCAGCGCGCCGAGCGCCTCCGCAGAGCGCATCGGCCGGCCGGCGGAGTAACCCCGCAGGTTGAGGAAGAGCTGCCCGTCCGGGAAGCGGTCCCGGACGCTGTGCGCCCACCGGATGGCGGTCGCCGTCTTTCCGACACCCGCCGTGCCGACGACCGCGGAGAGGATCAGAACCTGCGGTCCTGCCGCGTTGGCGAGCAGGCGGTCGAGCTGACGCGACTCGGCGCCGCGGCCGACGAAGTGCCCCGGCGGCAGCGGTAGCTGCGCCGGCCCGCCGGGAGACGTCGGCGCGGCGTCCGAGGGTGCGGTGGCGCGGGACAGCCTGCGGTACGTCGCCTGGATCTGCTCTCCGGGAGCGACACCGAGGTCGGTGGCGAGCCGATCGGTGAGGCTCGCGTAGGCCGCGAGGGCCTCCGTGCGACGACCGATCCCGCCCAGCGCCAGCATCAGCAGCTCGACGGGGCGCTCGCGGGTCGGCGCCTCACTGATCAGCTCGTGCAGCGGTGCCAGTATCTCCCGGTGCTGGCCGGCGTCGAGGCGGGCGCCGAGCAGCTCTTCCTGCGCGGTCAGTCGTGCCTCATCAAGATCCGGGAAGAGCCGGCCCCGCTGGGCGTCGTCGAAGACGTCGGCCAGGGCGGCACCCCGCCACAGACCGAGCGCGGTGCTGAGCATCGCGATGCGCTGATCGGCGTCGGTGACGCCCCTGCTCTCGGCCACCAGGGCGGTGAACCGGTGCACGTCGACCCGCTCTGCCCGGATCTCCAGCGCGTAGCTGTTGGGGCGGGCGAGCAGCGCAGGCTCCGTCGACCGGCCCAGCTCCAGCGTGGACCGCAGGTGCGAGATCATGGCCTGCAGACCCGCTCGCGCCTGGGCCGGAGGCCGGTCTTCCCAGAGCAGGTCGATGAGTCGCTCCGCGGAGTGGAACTGGCCCGGTCGCATCGAGAGGATGGCGAGCAGCCGTCGCTCCTGACGACGTCGCACGGGCACGACCCGTCCGTCGATGACAGCCTCGACGGGGCCAAGCAGTCGCAGCTCCACAGCCGCAGGCTAACAAGGCACACCGACGTCGACGGAGGGCCAGATGTCCATTGACGACGCACCCGGCGGCCAGCTTCCCGGTTGGCGCTCGGCATGACCGCCACGGCGAGGGCTGATGACCGGATGCCACTCGAGCCGCCCGGAACAGGTGACCCTGCGGCTCGCCCCCGACCCACAACCCTGCCGCCGTGCCGCCGGGAGTCGTGGGGCGCCCCCCGGGGTCGACACGCAGCTGGCCGGATGAGGATCTCAGGGCCCCCCGCGCCGCCGGGGGCCCTGACGTCCGTCTGCTGTTCAGTTAGCGACCCAGGGGGTGCAGGTCCAGGCGCCGCCCATGAAGTTGTAGCAGGCCTGTTGCTCGTCAGAGGAGTCGAGATCCTCGAGCATGTTGGTCCACACCCCGCCGTTGGTGGAGGGGAACGACTTGCTGAGGCTGCCGGTGTACCACCAGCCGTAAGACGAATACACCCTGCGCTCGATGCGCACGGTGAACGTCCCACCGGCGTAGCGGATGTACTGGTCGTTCTGCAGGCGTGCCCAGGCCGACCTGCAGCCGGGCGACTTCACCACGACGATGCCGAGTCCGCTGTCGTAGCCGCCGCCGGTCCAGCCGTACCGGGTGCCGCTGCACTGGCCATTGGGATTGACGTTGTAACAGCTGGAGCCCGAACACGCGGCCAGCGCCGGCGACGCGGGTACGGCCGCGGTGACCACGCCGAGTCCCACGAACGCCACCAGGGCGATCAGCGCCCGCACCAGGCGATGCTGCCGAACCTTCGCTACCTTCATGCTGTCCTCCTCAGTCGTGCTGCATGTTCGTGGGAGTGATCCTTCGGCGTCGCCGCATCGCGGCCGCATCGTCAGGTCATCCGCGCGGTGTCATGCCTCAGTCGGCGTGGGCGTCGCGGACCGCCGGGTGAGGAACGAGCGGACCGGCTGGAGCTGCCGCGACCCGGTGAGGATCTGCTGGCTAGATGCCGAGCGAGCCTTGGGCGTGCCGTGACGCCGGCGCGCTACGCCCACGATGACACCATGATGCGCCGACGGTGAGCGCGGTTCCGACACTGCATCGACCCCAAGCCATCCTGGAGGAACCGCAGTGTCAGCATCGCCGTCCCGCCCCGCGCTGCCGCGCGGTCTCAGTCCCGGAGCCGCCCCTCGCGGCGCCACCGTCGCGCTCGCCGCCGCCTCGATCGTCGCCAGCGGTCTCGTGGCGCTGCCCGCGCCGGCCGCCGCGGCGCCGGACCCGCCACCGAAGAATGTGGCGTCCACCACGGTACCGCCCGATCAGCGCGACTCCGCCCTCAAGCAGGGCTGGCGGACGTCGCAGGACCGGGCCTGGACCCTCTCCGGCGACATGACCGGCCTGCACGTGCTCGTGGCGTCGGCGGCCTCCGGCTACAGCTGGACGACCGCGGCCACGCTGAGCGAGCCGGGGCTGGAGACCGACCAGTGGATCGGCAACGGCTGCCTCACCGAGTCGGGCCGGCGGCTGGTCGTCACGTACGCGCCGCGCGCCTACACCAACAAGCCCGACCTGTTCGACCGCGGCGCCTCCGTGGCGGTCGTGGACCTCAGGGACCAGTCCGTCCGGAAGGTGGCCGCGCACGCGTCCCTCGCGTACTTCAGCCCCGGCTGCGGTACCGGTGAGAACGTCGTGCTGAGCACGTTCACCGGCGGCGACACCGGCTCGGGCCAGACCCGCCTGACGCAGCTCGACGCCGCGACCGGCACCGTGGCCGCGCCGATTCAGGTGGCGGGCCAGCTCACCTCGGCGCTACCGGTGAAGGACGAGATCATCGCCGCCGACAACGGCGCGCTTGTCAAGGTCGACGGCAAGGGTCGCCGGTCGGCCGTCGCGAGGACCACCGGGGTACCGTTCCGGCTGGCGGCCAACGGCGACGCCGTCGTGTACATGGATGCCGACAGCAAGGCCGGCCGGGTCAAGCGGACCGTCGTGAAGTCCGGCGCGACTGCCACGCTTGCCGAGGGCGGCACTACCGACATGAACGTGGTCAAGGGCGCGGGCGGTCGGGTCGGCATCACCGGTAGCCCCGGCAGGGTGCACAAGCTGCCCACGGGTGTCACGAAGCTCGACGCGACAACGCAGGCGGAGATGTCCAGCGAGGGTGACCTGCTGCTGGACGACATCAGGTGGACGACCGACCCGCGCGCGGCGCAGGACGCGGACGGCGGCCGCGGACGGTCGCTCACCATGAAGGCGAAGGTGCCGGCGACCGGTCGCAGCGTGGACTTCGCGGTTACGCCGACCACGCCGACGTCGGGCGACGCCGGCGCTCGGGCGACCCCGAAGACGCCGGGGCGGGCCCGGTCGGCATCCGGTGCCACGACGTTGGCGACACCGCTGCACGACCCGGTCGACACTGCCGCCTGGTGCGCGATCCCCCGCAACGACGTGCGAGTACAGGTGTACCAGCCGCGCGCCCGGGAGATCGAGTGGGTCGTCGACATGGCGGTACAGGACACGCTGATCCTCAACCGGGGCAACAACTTCAACCAGTCCGGCCTGCCCGGCTACAACGTCGCGGACTGGTTCCCGATGCGGCCGCTCAACGGCGGTGGCCACGTGCCCGCGCAGATCATGCTCGGCATCCTCGCCCAGGAGTCGAACCTGTGGCAGGCCTCGCCGCACGTCCTGCCCGGCGAGTTCGGCAACCCGCTCATCGGTAACTACTACGGGCTGGACATCTACGACACCGACACGAGCGACGACTGGGCGATCCGCTGGGACAAGTCCGACTGCGGCTACGGCGTCGGGCAGGTCACCGACGGCATGCGCAAGCCCGGGTTCCAGAAGCCGAACGAGGTCCCGCTGCCGTACAACCAGCAGCTGGCCATCACCGTGGACTTCGCCGCGAACATCTCCCAGTCGCTGCGGATCCTGCAGGACAAGTGGAACCAGGTCGACGCGTACAACATGAAGGTCAACGGCGGCGACCCGCAGTACATCGAGAGCTGGTTCTTCGCGGTGTGGGCCTACAACACCGGGTTCTACGAGCCGCAGGGCAGCACGGACGGGCCGTGGGGCGTCGGCTGGGCGAACAACCCGGCCAACCCGAGGTACCCGGCGAACCGCAAGGCGTTCCTGGAGTTCACCTACGACGACGCGCGGCACCCGAGCCAGTGGCCGTACCCGGAGAAGATCATGGGTTGGGCCGGACACCCGCTCAACGCGATCGAGAAGCCGGACACCTACACCGACGGCTACCGGTACGCGTGGTGGAGCACGAACGACGGGCGGGAGCGGGTGAAGCCGCACCTCCAGACGTTCTGCGACAAGTCCAACGACTGCTACTACGGCACCAACCTCCCGCCGACGGCGCCCGATGTGATCGACGAGCCGGCCGGCCCGTGCCACCACGTGAACGTCATCGGCGAACGGGACCTCAAGTGCTGGTACAACCAATCCGCGGACTGGAAACCGGGCTGTCTGGACTGTGGTAACGAGGCCATCAGGTACGACCCCGGCTGGGCGTATCCGGCCACCGGGGTGAGCTACTTCCCGAAGTGCGGCACCGACCTGCCGGCGAACGCGCTGGTGGTCGACGACGTGATCAACGAGGTCGTCAGCCCACGCCGTGACGAGGCCGGTTGGCTCTGTACCCGACGAACGAACAGCGGCACGTTCACGCACGGGTTCGCCGGCGAGACGCAGAACGGCACACTCCAGTACCCCGGCAAGATCGACCTGCACCAGGTCGGCGGTGGGTACGGCGCGCACTACTGGTTCACGCACACCCGCGAGCCGGGCAGCAACCTCTACGTCAGCGGGACGTGGACGCTGGACCGGACGGTGAACGGCTGGATGCGGGTCATGGTCCACATCCCCGACCACCTCGGTACCACGCAGCAGGCGGCGTACCAGATCACGACGAAGAACGGCGTGGTCAAGACCCGCATGGTCCAGCAGCGCGGGTACGCGAACCGCTGGGTGGCGCTCGGCGTGTTCGAGTTCAACAACGTTCCGAAGGTGGAGCTGAACAACATGGTGTCGAACCTGACACCGGAGGAGCTGGCGCAGCTGCGGGACGACGTGCCGACCGGCGGGCAGGGCGACCTGGCCCTGGGCCGGCCGCAGGAGAACGTGGCCTTCGACGCGGCGGCGTTCATCCCGCTGCCGGGCAAGCCGCAGCACCAGGTGGTGGCACTCGGCGACTCGTTCTCGTCGGGCGAGGGCGCCTCGCCGACGAACGGCTCGGACTACTACCGCGAGACCGACAACAACAGGGACAACGCCTTCCGCAACGGCTGCCACCGCTCGAAGAACGCGTGGTCGCGCAAGGCGGTGCTGCCCGGGTCGTCAACGCCGATCGGGTCGCGGGCGGACATCACGAGCCAGCAGCACGACGTCAACATGGACTACCACCTGATCGCCTGCTCGGGCGCGGAGACGGAGAACATCCTGCCGCTGCGTACCGTCAGCAACGAGCCCCGCAACGCCGACAACGAACGGGGCAAGGGCCAGTACCTGGAGGTGTCCCAACTCGACAAGGGCTACCTGGACGAGAACACCACGCTCGTCACGATCTCGATCGGCGGCAACGACGCGAAGTTCGGCCCGGTGGTCAAGGAGTGCCTCTACATGGCCGGCCCGCTGGACTGCTTCAAGGCGAAGCTGTCGGGCGAGACGGAAACCGTGGACGTGTCGACAAGGCGCCGCATCACCGACACGATTCCCCGGTCGAACACGAAGGTGCTGGAGGAGATCCGCAAGAAGGCGCCGAACGCCAAGATCATGCTCATGGGCTACCCGAAGCTCGTCGAGGTCGGCGGCGACCCGCTCTGCGCCCTCAAACTCGTGCTCAGCGACGAGGAGCGGGTGTGGCTGTCCGAGATGAGCGTGCTGCTGCGTGACGAGCAGTTGGACGTCGTCCGCGACTTCAACACCGCGCACGGCGCGACGATCGCGTACTACTCCGACCCGATCGACGAGTTCGCGGGCAAGTCGGTCTGCGGCTCGCCGGCGGGCGTGCACGGGGTCGTGACAGAAAAGTCGCCGGGTGACATCCCGGACGGCCTGGCGTCGCAGCAGTCCTTCCACCCCAACAGCCCGACCGGTGTCAGCCTCTACGCCCAGTCGATGAATTTCACCGTCACACAGATGTACCAGTGACGGACGCGTCACGATCAGGAGCCCGAGCAGCCGACGGCCGCTCGGGCTCCTGGCCCCGCTCGTGCTCCTCACCGCCGGTACCGGCGCGTTCGGGGGCACAGTTGGCGCACCTGTCGTCGTAGGGTCCGCCGGTGAAGCGACCGCAGAAGATTGTGGCGTACATCGTCCACGAGGATCGGCTGGCGCAGCCCGGCCGGTCCTGACCGCAGCCCGCTCGGGCGAAGTGGGAAGCTGCCGTGGTGTCTGCGGACCCGGGCGGCGACTACTGCCTGTGGATCGAAGAGATCATCACCGAGGAACGGGTCCCGGAGAGTGGTGCGCGCGGCCTTCCTCAGCCGGCTGGTGTGCGCAGCAGCAGGACGATGTCAGAACCGGACGTCGCCCTCCGCACGATCGAGCGCAATCCCCAGATCATCGAGTCGTCGGTGAAGACGGTGGACAACGCCGTGAACGAGGTCGGGCAGACGGCGCAGGAGGCGCTGGGACCCAATGGACCGCTGTCGCAGACGCTGCAGCAGGCGACCCAGCAGGTCGGCCAACAACTCGGGCAGAGCACCCAGCAACTTGCGCAGAGCAGCGGGACGGTGGCTGGCGGCGGCGTGGGGGGTCTCGGCGGAGTGCCGGGAGGGTCTCGGGCCCACGCCGCGTGGCAACGGATGAAGAAGATCGTCAACAGCAGCCAGCCACTGAGGCAGGTCACGACGTGGCTGGCCGGACCGCAGGGGCAGCAGCCGCCGAGCTGATCGAACTCTGCCCTGGTGGTGGCAGAGCAACTGATCAGGTCACGCCACTGCCCGCTACCCGGGGGTCACGACTGGCCCAGATTGGTGACCAGGTTGACCGCGACGGCCAGGATGCCGGTTCCGAAGGCGTAGGAGAGCAGCGCGTGCCCGAGCGCGATCCGGCGCACGCGGTTGCTTGTCGGTTCGTTCTCGCCCGGGGCGTAGGACATGCCGACTGTGAAGGCGACGTACGCGAAGTCGGCGTACGCCGGTGGATCGTCCTGCTTGAAGTCGATGCCGCCATCGTGGCGGTAGTACAGCCGGGCGTATTTCAGTGCGAAGACCGTATTCACCAGCGCCCACGCCAGGACCACCGCGACGACGCTGAGGATCACCAGCGTGACAGCCACCACGTCCTGCTGGTCTGAGGCGCGGATGAGCGCCTCGGCCACGGCGGCGAGGCTGATGGCGGACGCGATCAGGATCACCGCATCGGTGGACCGGGACTGCTGCTCCGCCGCGGCAAGCTGCTCGGTACGCCGTGGGTTCGCCGACCAGCACGCCCGCCACACCCAGACGAGGATGGTGCCGGCCGCGATCGTCCACATCACCAGCGGCGTCAACTCCGGCGCGCCGACCAGCGCGGTGGCGGCCCCTGCGACGACACCGACGGCTGACGACCACAGGGCACGCCTGACCGACAGCAGCCGTCCCCGCGCCGGTCGTCCCGATTGCTGTTCCACCGGCTCAGGGTTCCAGCTCGAACGGATCATATGGGACATACCCGACGGGACTACCGGTTCAGGTTGTCAATATGCCTGAACCGTGGAGGCACTCCGGGCGGACTGACCATCACCTGTCAGAAGCTGCTCAGCTTCGCGACGCGGGTACGAGGGCTGCGGCGCTCAGCGCTCTACTCCGCTGGAGGTGTGCGCCGCGCCAACCGGCTTGGACTGCGAGGACCCCCGTTGTCGCAGGTAGATCGACAGGACGACCATCGAGGAGACGGCCAGTAGCTCCGACTGCCAGTTCTCCAGCGTGCGGTTCCAGAAGTCGGGCTGGAGGAGGTACTGGCCCCAGGACACCGGGTCTTGGAGATTGCCGAGCTGATGCTCGTTGTAGGCGGCGACCCCGGTGATGGACTGGGCCAACCACGACAGCATGAAGATCGCGCCGAGAACCAGGCCCAGCGAGCGGGAGAACAGCGCCCGTCGCAGGCCACCGACCCGGGCCGACATCGGGCCCGGGGCGGGAGCGTGAGCGCCGACCATCTGCTCCTCGTCCGATTCGCGGCCTGCCTTGTCGAGCTCTTCGGATTCCGGTGATCCCTTCTGCAGCAGCCAGATGGTCAGGAGGAGGTAGAGGAAGAACTGCAGGTACTCCGATTGCCAGTCCTCGGTGACGTCGACGGCGAAACTCGCCGACGTGAGGTAGCGGCCGAGCGAGATCGGTTGCAGGCCGTCGCTGAGTTGCTGCTGGTTGAAGTCGGCATGTCCGGCGAGTGCCTGGCCAACCAGCGCGGTGAGGAACAGTAGACCGAACACCAGACCGAGGGAGTTCTTACAGGAATCTCCTCACCGGTGCAGCACCCCCAGCGCGCAGAAGTAGACCAGGCCCACCGCCACCACGAGCAGCAACAGCACGAACTGGGCGCGCATGAGTCAACCACCCTGCAGCACCCAGTCATATGGCTTGTCGCCTCGATCGGTGCACCCGGCGGCGACAACGCGCCAGCCACCGGGGAAGACGGCAAGGAGGACGGTGTCGCCGTCGAGTCGCACCTGCGCCTGCTGGCCGTACACCTCGCTGGCCAAGACCTGCCCGGGCCCGGGCAGGTCCCCGTCCAGGATGGCCTCGGCACACGGCCTGTCGACGGAGTGCTCAAGCCCGGCTGCGGTATCGGGTGCCAGAAGAGAGCATGCCCCAACCCCGTCCTTCTCGGCGATCGCGGTCAGCGCACGAGTGGTCCTGGCTCTGTGGGTGATCTTCTTCTACTCCCTGAACGTGTGGGCGCACCACATGTTCGCCACCGGTCAGGTTCTCCTACCCTTCTTCTCAGCGACCACCTTCATCATCGCCGTGCCCACGGGAGTGAAGTTCTTCAACTGGATCGGCACCATGTGGAAGGGGCAACTGACCTTCGAGACCCCGATGCTGTTCGCCATCGGGTTCCTCGTCACCTTCCTCTTCGGTGGCCTCACCGGCGTGCTGCTGGCCAGTCCGCCGGTCGACTTCCACGTCCACGACAGTTACTTCGTCGTCGGGCACTTCCACTACGTCCTCTTCGGCACCATCGTCTTCGCCGCGTTCTCCGGCGTGTACTTCTGGTTCCCGAAGATGACCGGCCGGCTGCTCGACGAACGAATCGGCAAGGTCCACTTCTGGACCATGTTCGTCGGTTTCCACACCACCTTCCTGGTCCACCACTGTCTGGGCAACCGCGGAATGCCCCGCCGCTACGCCGACTACCTACCGCAAGATGGGTTCACCACCCTGCACACCATCTCCACCATCGGGTCGTTCGTGCTCGGTGCGTCCACTCTGTTCTTCATCTACAACATCTGGAAATCCTGGCGCTTCGGTGCCGCCGTTACCGTCGACGACCCCTGGGGGTACGGAAACTCCCTGGAATGGGCCACAACCTGCCCGCCGCCGCTACGCAACTTCGACCGCATACCCCGGATCCGCTCCGAACGCCCCGCCTTCGACGCCAAGTACGGCACTCGGGTCGCCGACCTCGGACGCGACCTGCCGCAACGCGCCGCCAAACCCCCACAGAGCGTCAGCGAGGAGCTGCACCTCGAGAGACACGTGCCGAAGTCGGCCAGTGTCGAGGGCAGTGGGGGCGCGGCCGGTGACCAGCAGATCCCGCAGTCCGGTGCCCGCCCCATCGAGGTACCCGACCCGGAGCAGACCCGACGACCGAGCTTCGAGCTGACCACGGAGACCGACGAGAACCCACTGGACTCCCAGCGGGGAGAGGAGGCCCCGCCGCAGTGGCGCCACCCCGGTCAAGAGGACGACGAGAGAAGGTGAGGAGGCCGGGTCGCCATTGCCCGCCGACTCCCCATCGACCAGCACTCCGTCCGCCACGTCGCGTGGCAGCGCATGGGTGTCGTTTCCTCGACGAGCGGCCTCCGGGTAAGGCATCGGCAGACGACCAGGTTGCTGTGCAGCGGCAGTCCGCGAAAAGGCCCCTCCCTGTCGAGCGGCAGGGCACAGCCACCTGTGCCGCGAGACGTGTCACCACCTCTGCGATCTCAGGCGCTCTCGCCGTAACGTTCCCGAGTCAGCCGGTTGGCCGTCTCCGGATCGAGACCGCTGGCGCGGAGCAGGTCACTCGCCGCGACCCGCGTCTGGGTGACCAGGGTCTGACTGAACCGGCCGGTGGCAACGTCGCCGGCCTTGCGAGCGCTGTGCATGGCTGCCAGGGCTGTCGCCCGCGCCCGCTGCGGATCACGGCCCGACGCGCGTTCGGCATGAAGGTGCTCGTTGGCGTCGGCGAGTTGCCTGAGTGTCGTGGTCAGCTCAGACGGAACCGCCTCGTCGTACTGCAACACAGTCGCGGAGGTACGTGCCAGATCCTGCGCGTCAGCAATCAAGCGTTGGGCATGCTCAGAGAAGTGGGCGAACTGTTCCACGTCATCTCGCCTGAGCCATCTAACCGGCGCCAGACTCACCACCTCCTTCGCCCCATTGAGTGCCTGCGACAATCGTGCGAGATCGGGTCCCGAGTCCCGCAGGCGCTGCAGGGACGCGGTCGCCTGCTCAGCGTCACGCTCGTTCAGAGCGGTCGCGATAGTGCGGAGTTCTGCGCTGGTCAGCTGGACGATCGGCGTGGCCGCCCGGTTGAGAACGCGCATCGGGTTGACCGGAAACAAGAGCGTGACCACCACCAGCCCCACCGCCCCACCGATGACGGCATCCAGGATCCTGGGCCACTCGAGGTTGGGATCCACCGGCGACAGGGTCGCGATCACGACAGCCGAAGCCCCCGCGTGGGCCACGGTCGCGCCGCTGCCACCGGAGAGGATCAGCGCGAACGCGATCGCGATCCCCACCGCCAGACCGATCTGCACCGGTCCCGGGCCCACGAAGTAGAGCAGAGCGTCCCCGATGAGGATTCCGATTACCACGCCGACCAGCGTCTGGACGGTTCGCCGGACCCGCTGGCCGATTGCGGCGACGATCGTTCCGACCGCCGCGGACGGAGCGAAAACCGGCGCAGAAATGCCCAACACGTCGTGCCCGATGAACCAGGACAACGCCGCGGCCAGCGCCGCCTGCACCGTGATCACCAGGATGACATTCGTCAGGCGCAGCCGCACCCGCCACCCCTGACGCCCACGCTGGCGAGCCCGCTGTGCCGCCTGCCGCACCTCGGCCGCTACGGCGTCGACACCGGAGGGCGGATCGGGCGAAGGTTCCTGGGCACCACGCATGGGGGTAACTACCCGAAGCAGCGACAACCAAGTCAGCGGCCAGTGGTCGCTCGTGGCGCGGCACAGCAGCTGCAGCCGGCCGGACCGGTTACGGGCCTGGTGAGAGACCTCCCTCAGCCCGACATCGTAGATCCGAGCCCGTTTCCTGGCATCGCGGATCACCGGCCATTCGTCGCTGGGCTCTCCCGGATCTTCAACGGCAACTCGATGATGAAACGTCCCGCGTCCATCGCCGGCCTACGTCCGTCCGTGATCAATAACATTCCAGTATCGGGCCACGGGTACTGACGGTTCCGGCACCAGAAGAGGTCACCCGCCGAATACCCCGGTCAGGACGTTGCCCATAAGATAGACGTCTCAAGTGACGGACCCGTGGGGACCTCAGAACCACTGCACCAGCGACGGCGTCCGCAGACCGAGTGCGGATGGCGGCGCGCCGACCGCGTCCGGCTCGAGAAACATCGTCGAACTCGAACAGCTCGGCCCCTCATCGAAGCCGTCCCGCTCGAAGCATGGGTGCCCGGGCCTCTGGTATCCACCCGGGCATGGGTAGCCAACAGCGTAACAAGCATGACAGCGGCGGCGAGTCGGCGCGGAGCCGCCGGCACCCGGGCAGCGGCGCACGGGGTCGGCAGGGGGCCACCGTGGAGCACTCGCCGAACCAGCGGCACGAGCGCACCGCGACCGGCTCAGCCGGCACCGAGCGCAACCACAGCCGGTCGAAGGCGGCCCGGGAGGGGCGGGTAAACCGCCAGGGTACGGCCTGATCCTCGGTTACGCTCCTCCCCCGCGCTCGTCGGCTGCCGGTCTGCCGGCAGCACATGCCGTACAGCCGGCAGACGGGTTGCCTTTCGGGGGCGGTTCAAACCCCATAGACAAACTTAAAGCCCTGACCAGCGTTTCCGCTGGTCAGGGCTTCAAGTTGTCGGGACGGCCGGATTCGAACCGACGACCCCTGTTACCGACAGCAGTCGGACCAAGCTTGTCATTGCCTGCCGAAAGTGGTCGCTGAGCTGCAGAGACACCGCCTGCGCTCGTCGCTCCTTGTCACCCTTCGTCAACGGTTGGGCAGGGTTTTCGGGGGGTAAACGGGGGTCCCTCACAGAATCCCGCCAGGTCTGACCGCCCCCGCTAGCCCTGCCACCGTGCCGCGGCCCGGCGACGACCCTCGCCCTCAACCTCAATCACATCGAAATCTGGAGGCAGCCCGTCCCCGGGTGGCCGAACAACGGTCCGGCCATATGACTCGACCGCAGTCCGGATCTCATCGGCTGACAGGCGTTCTCCCCCGGTCATGGAAGCGAGCGTTTCGTACTCGCGGTTGGCCAGCAGGCCGAGCACCACCTGAAGGGCGGTGCCCATTGCGGGCTCAACGATCATGGGCTGACTGATGGGGCATGCGCAGCATGGTGACCGACCGGCGTCTGGGGGTCAACAACTCCCGTGCGCTCGGTCTCGGCACTGGGTCGACCTGCCCGCGGCATGAGCGTGCGCCTGCAGGTGGAGGTCCGAACAAGGACCCACCCTGATTTGGATCCACGGAGCGGCGTCGTAGCCCACACCACCCGACGGTGGTGCAACATGGTTTCCCATGTTCGTGGGCCAGCGGCAGTTCCCTTTCCTCGCCGACCTTCGGGCACGGTGGGATGCCATTCGAGATGAATGCCTCGCTCTCCCGCTTGAGACCTACCAGCCGTGGGTCCAACGCGAGATGTACGGCCAGGGCTGGAGTGTCTATGGACTTGTCGCCTTCGGGAGGCGGATCGAGGAGGCGCTCGAGGCATGCCCGAGCGCTGCCTCCGCGTTGACGAAGGTCCCTCACCTGACGACCGCTGGGTTTTCTCGGATGGCTCCTGGCACCCACATCAAGCCCCATCAGGGATGGGTTACCACCGTTTACCGCGCCCATCTCGGACTCGTCGTGCCGCAGGACTGCGCGCTACGAGTGGGCGACGAGACTCGACAGTGGCGCGAGGGTGAAACCTTCGTCTTCAACGACACCGTCACGCACGAGGCGTGGAACTACGGCACCAGTGACCGCGTTGTGCTCCTGTTCGACTTCGTCCGTCCCGGCTGCGAGGACAGGCCGCAGGATGAACTGCCGGCCTCGGTTGCCGGCTTCGTACGGCGCGACGGATGAACCAGACCACACCAGAGCACCCCAAGGCCCCGCCTCAACATCCCGTCCCGAGAACCCGGCCGACCGCCGGGCGTGCGCTGCAGCACCCCCTGGGCATCACGCTCGATGCAGCGCGCTACGCGGCAATCAGCGTGGGCACGCCGTCAGGATCATGCAGCTCTGGAGCGAAACTGGCTCATCGGACCCGGACCAGCCCCTGCTGGTAAGCGGCGACGACCAGCTGGGCGCGGTCGCGTGCCCGCACCTTCATCATCGCCCGTTGAA
This sequence comes from Micromonospora sp. NPDC005215, assembly GCF_040607915.1. Taxonomy (NCBI): domain Bacteria; kingdom Bacillati; phylum Actinomycetota; class Actinomycetes; order Micromonosporales; family Micromonosporaceae; genus Micromonospora; species Micromonospora sp. NPDC005215. The sequence goes on from NZ_JBEXHQ010000005.1 coordinate 215,772, forward strand.
TGTGCGTGCGGACGGTCAAGGGGCTCACGACCAGCCGCTCGGCGATCTCCTGGTTCGACAGGCCGTGGGCGGCCAGGGCGGTGATCTCGCGCTCCCGGTCGGTCAGCGTCGCCAGCGATCCGAGCGGCTGCCCGCCGGGGCCGGCGGGGCTGGACAGGAAGCGGTCGATCAGTGCGCGGGTGGCCGACGGCGAGAGCAGCGCGTCCCCGCCGACCACGGTCCGGACCCCGGCGAGCAGGCCCTCCGACGTGACGTCCTTGCCGAGGAACCCGCTGGCACCCGCCTCGAGCGCGCGGGCCACGTACTCGTCGGTCTCGAACGTGGTGAGGATGAGCACGCGCGTGCCCGCCAGTTCGGGCGTGGAGCAGATGCGCCGCGTCGCGGCCAGCCCGTCGAGGACCGGCATCCGGACGTCCATCAGGACCAGGTCCGGCCGGTGCTGCCGGGCGAGGTCGACCGCCTCCTCTCCGTTCGCCGCCTCGGCGACGACCCTCATGTCGTCGCAGGAGTCGATCAGCATGCGAAACGTCGAGCGCAGCAGCGTCTGGTCGTCGGCCAGCAGGATCTGGATCATCGGGATACGTGGTTCTGCTGCCACGGAGCCAGCGGGACGGTGAGAGAGACCGCGTACCGGTCGTGGTCCGCCGGGCCCGCCCGCACCGACCCGCCGACCGCGAGCGCGCGTTCGCGCATGCCGACCAGCCCGTACCCGCCGGTTCCGGCGGCAGTGGGACGGGCGGAGGTGTTGACCACGCGGGCGTGGAACGTGTCCTCGTCGTACACCAGGGAGATGGTGACGACCGGGCGGACGGCGTGCTTGGTGATGTTGGTCAGGGCTTCCTGGACGATCCGGAACGCGGTGAGCTCGACCAGCGGGGGTAGCCGCCGTGGCGGCCCGTCGCAGACCACGGAGACGTCGATCCCCGCCGCCCGGCAGGCCTCGACCAGATCCGGGATCCGGTCGAGGCCGGGCGCCGGAGCGGTGTCCGTCGGAGCGTCGTCGCCGGGGTTACGCAGCAGCCCGACGGTCGCCTTGAGCTCCTGCAAAGCGGCCGACGTGGAGCCGCTCAGCCCGGCGAGCAGCACACCCACCTGGTCGGGGCGCTTCGCCAGCAGATGGGCCGCGGTCCCGGCCTGCGCGTGCGCGACGGCAAGGTGGTGCGCGACGACATCATGCAGGTCACGTGCGATCCGCAGGCGTTCCTCGCTGAGCCGGCGACGCACGTCGTCCTCCCGGTTGCGTTCGGCGTCCTCGGCGCGGGCCTGGACTATCCGCAGGTAGGCGCGCTGGACGCGGGTCATCCGTCCGGCGAACACCGCCGGTAGCAGCCACAGGACGACACCGACGGTTCGCAGCAGCACCGACCCTCCCGTCGGGTTCCCGTCGCTCACCGCCCCGCCCAGGATCACCGCGGCCACTGCGGTCACGGTCCACCAAGCGGCCACCCTGCGGCTGCCGAGAACCGTCAGCCGGTACAGGCATCCGATGAGCGGGGCCAGCAGCAGCGGCGTCGGCAGGTAGCCGGCCGCACACGCGGCGGCCTCGCAGCAGATCGCGACGACGGTCGCGGCGCGCGGCCACCGTGCGGCCGCGACCAGGGCCCCGCTCGCGACGAGGCTCAGCATCGCACCAGGAAGCAGTTCGGCCGGCCGGAAGATGCCCTCGGTGCTGAGGCTGACCCCGAGGGCAGCGAAGATGAACGCGACCAGCGCGGTCAACACGTTCATCGGACCGATCCTACCTGCTTGATCAACGTGCGTTCAGCAGATCAGCGTGCTCCGGCTCCGGCTGCCGTTCGTTCAGCGACTCGCCCTCCACGTCGACGCGCGGCAGCACCCGGTCGAGCCATCGCGGCAGCCACCAGGCCCGCTCGCCGAGCAGGTGCAGGACGGCGGGCACCAGCGTCAGGCGGACCACAAACGCGTCGAAGAAGACCGCGCACGCGAGCCCGAGGCCCACCATCTTGATCAGCGGTTCGTCGGCCGCCGCGAACCCGCCGAACACCGCGATCATGATCACTGCGGCCGCGACCACGACCTTCGAGCTCTGCCGGAAACCGGTGACGATCGCGTCGCCGGCCGGTGTGCCGTGCGCGTGGGCCTCGCGCATCCGCGACACCAGGAAGACCTCGTAGTCCATGGCCAGTCCGAACACGATGCCCACCAGAAGGATCGGCATCAGGCTCATGACCGGTCCGGTCCGGTCGACGCCGAGGACGTCGGCCGCCCAGCCCCACTGGAAGACCGCGACGATCACTCCGAGCGCGGCGAACAGCGACAGCAGGAAGCCCAGCGCCGCCTTGACCGGGACCAGGACCGAACGGAACACCACCAGCAGAAGCAGCACGGCGAGGCCGATCACGATCGCCACGTACGGGACGAGCGCCGACTGCGTCTTGCGCGCCATGTCGATGTCGAGCGCGGTGGTGCCGGTGATCTCGTACCTCACGTGTGCGGCGGCCTCCACACCGGGGCGCGCGGCCCGCAGCGCCACCACGAGGTCTTCGGTACGTTCGTCGTTCGGGCCGGTCGACGGCACCGCCGTGAGGATCGCCGTGTCGCCCTGCTGGTTGAAGGTCGCCTTCGACACCGACACCACGCCGCTGGTCGTCCTGATGCTGTCGGCCACGGTCGCCACCACGGCTTGCGCGTCGGCGGCACCACGCGCGTCGACCACGACCGTCAGCGGACCGTTGAACCCCGCCCCGAACGCCGCGGCCCGCAGGTCGTACGCGCGTCGCTGGGTCTCGGTGACCGGCAGCGACGCGTCCCCGGGGGTGCCGAGCCGCAGTGACAGGGCCGGAACGGCGATCACGGCGAGCAGCGCGACACCGGCCAGCGTGATCAGCAGCGGACGGCGCAGCACCAGCCGCATCCAGGGGAGCGCCGCCGAACGGCGGGCGGAGGTGTTCGCACCGCCACGGCGTTGCGCCCGCGCCAGGACCCGGTTCGGCGCGAACCCCAACAACGCCGGAACCAGGGTCAGGGCCACCAGGACGGCCACCACCACGGCACCGGCGGCGGCCAGCCCCATCTTCGTCAGCGACGGGATCCCCACCACCGACAGGCCGGCGAGCGCGATTACCACTGTCGTCCCGGCGAAGGTCACCGCCGAGCCGGCCGTCCCCACCGCGCGACCGGTCGCCCGCTCGGCGTCGACGGGACCGTGGCGCTCCTCCCGGAAGCGGGAGACGACGAACATCGCGTAGTCAATGCCGACCGCCAGGCCCAGCATCAGCGCGAGCATTCCGCTGGTGATCGCCATCTCCAGCGGACCGGCCATCACCCAGACGCCAAGGAACGAGATGGCCACCCCGATGACCGCAGTGAGGAGCGGCAGGCCCGCCGCCACCATCGAACCGAAGGTCATCAGCAGCACGACCGCGGCGATCGCGACGCCAGCGAGCTCCATGGCACTCATCCTGGTGCCGGTCTTCAGCGCCGAGCCGGACATCTCGGCGGTCAAGCCGGTGCCGCGCGCCCGCTCCACCGCGTCGGCCAGCGCGGTGCGCGACTCCTCGGTCACCTCCGACGGCGGCACCCCGTACGACACCGAAGCGAACCCCGTCGAACCGTCGGCGCTGATGCTCCCACCGGCCGAGGGCGCGACGACCCGCGACACCTGCGGGCCGCCGGAGACCGATGCCAACGCCGCGTCGACGGCCCCCGCATTCTCCGCGGACGTCAGCGCCTGGCCCTGTGGGGCGACGAAGACGATGGTCGCCGACGCCCCTTCCGCGGCGGCGCCGGGAAAGCGCTCCGCGATGAGGTCGAACGCCTGCTGCGACTCGATCCCCGGCATCGTCGCCCTCGTGTTGACCGGGCCCTCCGACCCGACGGCGAGCAGCACCGCCCCGCCGAGCGCGAGCATCCACAGGGCGGCGACCAACCACCGCCGGCGATAGCAGAAGCGACCAAGACGACTGAGCATGCCTGCCATGACGCGACACTCCGCTTCCTTGTCCGAACGTTGCCCACAGCATCTCGGCCCGGCCCCGGTCGCGTCGTCATGCAGGTGCAGGCTCCGGATACGAAGATCGCAGTACGGACGCTGGTGTGGTGGTGTGCGACTGGTCGGCTGGCTCCGCGGACGGATATCGACACGGGACGGTCAACATTCGACCGGCGTTGACACGGCCGACGGCACCAGGTGCACCTGCTGTCGGCCTACGACACCGGCACCGGCGGGTCCTGACCCGGGGTGCAGACCACGTGAGTCCAACGAAATTCAGAGTTCACCCCGTCGCTGGACCGGGTCGGGCACCTGCTCGGCCGCCTGGCGCGAGGTCGCCGCTCGCGGCGCCTATCTGATGGTGACCGTAGCTCAGGGAAGCGCCTCGAGCACGTTGTGCGGCGTCGGTTGGTGGCTCTTCACAGACCAGGGTGTAGTCGTGGTCTGAAGCCGCCGGTCTCGAGCAGGGACCTGGCGATGTAGTTGGTGATGTTGCGGAATCCGAGCGCGGAGCCGCGGAGGTGTTCGAGCCGTCCGTTGATCGCCTCGGTCGGGCCGTTGGATGTGCCGGGCCGGTCGAAGTAGGCCAGCACGTCGTCGGCACGCTTCTTCAACGTCCGGCCCAGCGTGATGACCTCGCTCAGCACGGCCGGGATGCCTGCGCTGACCGAGTCGATCAGCGCGGTCATCAACACGCGGCCACGAGCTCGGTCGGGCTCTCGGTAGGCCGCGATCATCCGCTGGTAGATCCCCCAGGTCGCCTCGACCTGCACATGGTCATCGACCGCGAACAGCGCCCGCAGACGGCTGCGCTGCTTGTCGGTGAGGAGGTCGGCGCCGGTGTGCAGGGTCCGCCGCGCCGAGTAGAGCGGGTCGCCCTTCATGCCGCGGTGACCGTGGATGGTTTGCTGGACCCTGCGTCGGCACCGGTCGAGCGCGTCGCCGGCCAAGCGGACCACGTGGAAGGGATCCATCACCGCGACCGCGTCAGGGAGCTCTTCGGTGGTGGCGGTCTTGAAGCCGCTGAACCCGTCCATCGCGACGACCTCGACCGCGTCACACCAGGCGTCGGTGCGGGCGACGAGCCAGGTCTTGAACACTTGCTTGGAGCGGCCCTCGACCATGTCGAGGAGCCGTGCTGGGCCCGTCTTGTCGCGGATCGGGGTGAGGTCGATGATGACCGTGACGTACTTGTCACCACGGCTGGTGTGGCGCCAGACGTGCTCATCGACGCCGACGACCCGGACGCCGTCGAACCGTGCCGGGTCGTCGATCAGGACCCGCTTGCCCTCGGCGAGGACTGCGTCGTTGGCGGTGTTCCATGCGACGCCGAGACCTTCGGCGACCCGGGCGACGGTGAGGTGCCCGACCACAATCCCTTCGAGTGCCCACCGCAGCCCGCGCCGTGACAACTTCGACCGGGGCTCGGCCACCTGGGAGGTGTCCTGGCGCCAGACATGCCCGCAGCCACCGCATCGGTAGCGGCGGATCGTGACCAGCAGCGGCGTGGGCCGCCAGCCGAGCGGCTCGTGGGCAAACTGCCTGGTGACCGTGTCCCGGGGGGTCCCTTCGCAGCCGCAGCGGCGGCACCATTGGTCGGGTTCGAGGACCCGGCACGCGAGGACCGCGCGGTCGGGCTCGAGGCGTTGGCCGGTGACGACGAGGCCGAGCTCGTCGTGTCTGCAGAAGGTCGTTAGGTCGGGGTGGGCGAACGCGTGCGAGCGGTCGCCGACGGCAGCGTCGGGCACGTGGCGGTTCTTTCAGGATGAGCGTGTAGGAGCCTTTCCCTCTGGAAACCTCGACATCCATCTGGGACCGCCGCGCCAGCTACACCCTCATCTGGCGAAGACTGCTCTAGCCGCGACTACACCCCAGTCCCTGGGAGTAGGTCATCTGTCGAGGGATCCGCGATCACGGCCGATGGCGGAAGCTGATGCGCATCAGCCGACTGTCAGCCCAGTCTTCGAGCCGAGTCGGCCGGATGGTGCCGGGGTCGTGGGGCTGATTGAGATCCGCGACGATCTCCGCCAGCACGGCCTGACGTTCAGCTGGGTCGGTGACAGGCGTGGCCCGTGCAGGCAGATCTGCGCGGATCCCGTTCTTGAGGTGGAAGGTGAAGTTGGGATTGGCGAGAAGGTTCGCATGCCAGTCGGTCGCGGCACCGCCGGCGCCGCTACACAGGTAGGTGGTGCCCGCGGCTCGGTAGAAGAAGATCTCGATGCGGCGTGGCCGGCCGGTGCGGCGCCCCAGCGTCGTGATGTCGATGATCCGTTCGCTGGTGCCTGCGGCGGGTGTGATCTCGATGGCTCGCCGGATGTGATCGGGCAGGTGCGACAAAGACGCGTCACGTGCGGAGTCGTTCCATCCGGTCGTGTCTGGACTGTTCATGCGGTCTCGGTCTGAAGGGCGGGCCCGAGGAGGAGTCCACCGTCGATGACGTACTCCGACCCCGTGATGAACGACGCGTCTGATGACGTGAGGAACAGGAGAAGCCGGGTGACGTCGGTCGGCTCTCCAAGTCGGGGGATGGCGAACGGCTCGGGTGAGTAGAAGTCGGCGATTGCCGCGGTGGCGCCGGCTGCTGGTTCTTGGATGAAAGGGGTCGCGATCACGCCGGGGTGGATGGTGTTCACGCGGATGTGGTCCCGGCCGAGCTCGAGCGCTGCCGTTCGGGTAAGGCCTCGCACGGCCCACTTGCTGGCGACGTACGGCGCGTAGTGCGCCGTGCCGCCCAGGCCCATCGTCGAGGCGATGTTGACGATGGCTCCCCCTGTTGCGCGGCGCAGAGCGGGGGCGGCGACCTTGATGCCGAGGAAGGTCCCTGTGAGGTTGATGTCGAGGATGCGCGACCACGTGGCCTGGTCCGTGTTCTCAATCGGCGCCGGCGGGTTCTGGACGCCCGCGTTGTTGACGAGCACGTTCAGGGCGCCGAAGGCGCTCTCGGCGGCTAGCACAGCAGCGGACCACGAACTCTCGTCGGTGACGTCGAGGCGGGTGAAGTGAGCGCGGGTCCCGAGCTCGTCGGCGAGAGCGGCGCCGCGTTCGGCGTCGATGTCGCCGATCACCACGTTCGCTCCCTCCGCGTGAAAGGCGCGTACGTGGCTCGATCCCTGGCCACCGGTCCCACCGGTCACGAGCACGGTCTGGTTGTCGAAGCGGTTCATCCGATGTTCCTTCGGTACGTGGGTGACTAACCGGGATCATCGGCGATGAACGGCCAGCCGATGGCGAGCCGAGCGACTCACCACTGCCTTAACACTAGGTCGGCGGCAGTGGCGAGTCAAGCCACTCACCTCGTATGCTCAGTCCATGAGCAGGGTCGTACCGACGTACCACCAGCGCGTCGCCCAGGAAAAGCGCGCGCTGATCGTGACGGCCGCGACCGCACTGTTCCTCGAGTTGGGCTACGACCGGACATCGCTGGCGCGGATCGCAGAGCGCTCGGGTGTCTCGCGGGCCACCTTGTTCAAGCAATTTCCGAGCAAGGCTGCCCTGTTCGACGCCATCGTCACCGAGTCCTGGTCAACCGCTGACGAGGAGGATCCTCCGCCGGCAGGCAACGTCGTTGACGGGCTCAGCGCCATCGGTCGCCGTTACGCCGAGCTGTTGAGCCGGCCCCAGATGACCGACCTGTTCCGAATCGTCATCGCCGAGCTGCCGCGGTTCCCGGAGCTGGCCCATGCGCAGTTCTCACACGGGAAGATGCCCTACTTCGAGTCCGTACGCAGCTACCTCCTGGCTGAGCACGAGACGGGAACGGTGAGGGTCGAGGACGTGGACCTCGCAGCCACCCAGTTCCTGGGCATGATCTCCAACTACGTCTTCTGGCCAACACTCCTAGTGCCGGGCTGGGAGGTGAGCGCCGAACGCGTCGCTCAGGTAGTCGACGAGGCCGTCCGAACCATCGCCGCCCGGTACGCCGCGACTGGACCAGGGGCGTCCACCAACGACTGAGTCCCGCCGCCACCAAAGGAGCTGATGCCTAAGCAATCGAGGCCGTCGGCACCAAGGGCGTTCGCGGGGCATCCCGGGGCGGACACCGAAGGAGGGAGTGTCGATGTGTTGACCCACCTCGATCAGCCTGGCATCAGCACAACCCGACAAGAGGTCTCAACAGCGGGCCCAAACGTGCAAGGCTGCCCTCTCGGAGTGGAAACTCCCAACGACAGCAAGAGGGGTGACCCAAGACCCGCAAGCCCAGCCCCCGCAGCTACACCCTCATCTGTGAAGAGCCCCTTTGATGCCGGCATCCGCTAGTCGGCGACGACCCATTCACATCGACATGAGCGGATGCGACTGCAGTGCAATACGGTGATCCTCGGTGCCGACCGGGTATTTCAGGCGTGATCGAGTACGCCGCTCTGCTGCACGCCTACGGCCTCGCCGTGGGCACCCCCGGCCACCTGGCGGCGCTCGAAATAGAGCGCTGTCGACCGCTGCGCAGAACCGCGGAGCACTCCGCGACGAAAGGGGACGCCGCTTTGTTGGCGGCATGAGCAGATATGCGCCGGCCCAGCGGCGCGGCCCGCACCGGCGCGCACTGGGGTTGTGCCGTCTCTGCCTACGGCGCAGGTTCCAGTACGACGACTGGGATCTGGCGGGTGGTCTTTCGCTCATAGTCGGCGAAGCCCGGATACGCGGCCTTCTGCGCGCTCCAGATCCGTTCCCGCTCGTTCCCGGCGGCAACTCTGGCGACCAACTCGACCTTGTCCGTACCGATCTCCGCTTGGGCCTGCGGGTGAGCGAGCAGGTTGTAGTACCAGTCGGGATTGGTGGGCGCACCGCCCTTGGACGCGAACACGGCGTAGCCGCCGTCCACCTTCTGATACATCATCGGGTTCACGCGAGGCTGGCCGCTCTTGGCGCCGACCGTGTGCAACAGCAGCAGCGGCGCGCCGGCGAATTGACCGCCGACCTGCCCACCGTTGGCGCGAAACTCAACGATGATCTTGTCGTTCCAGTCGCTCATGCCTTCTCCTCGCCTCCGCGAACCGGCTCGTGAAACACGATTCTGACAGTCCCAACCGGTGCGGCACACTGCGAGCACGCACCAACGAGCCCCGGCGGCGACAATAAGAGGCGCTCGGTTCGCGGCTGATGAATACCTCCGCCAAACCGGGCTCGCGGTAGCCGGCGGCGTATGCGGATCCGGTCGGCGGCGCCCCGACGTCTCGAGCGCCGTCGGCGGCGGCATCGGCGGTCGGGCTGGTGTCGCGCTCGATCGCGGACGGATCTATGCCGGCTCGCGCACGCCGCCGGCGTTGCCACCGTCGTCTGGCATCGGTTCGGCCGGGGCTTCGGGCAGTTCGTCCGGCGCGCCAGGCAGAAGGACGCCCGCGTCGTCGGGCACCGGTTCACGCGGGTCGATGGGCGGATACTGCTCGGGGTCGAGATCCGGTCCAGTCATCAGGCGAGTATCCGTCGTCTTCCGGACTGCCGCTCGTCGGGTCCGCGAACCGATACCGTCGTCGACCAAGCGCAACAGCTCGACGACCACCCGGGCGGTGCCGCTCGCGACTTCGTCAGCGACCAATTCACCGCCGTGGCCCGGCTCCTGCGCCGCGCGTCCTACAAGGCCCCAGCCGGCCGCCGCCCTCGCACAGCTCGCCCAAACTGCGGGGTTCATGGCCTTCGACGCCTGCGAGGACGGCCTCGCGCAACGCTGGTACCTCACCGCACTGCGTGCGGCACACGCGGCCTCAGACCCATGCCTCGCCGCGAGCGTCCTAGCTCTCATGTCCAACCAAGCCGCAGACCGCGGCTACGCCCTCGACGCCCTGCAACTGGCCGCAGCGGCACAAAAATCCGCAGCGACAACCCCACCTGCTGTCCGCTCCCTCGTCGCCCCCGCGCAACTGAGCGGCTGGGAAATGCGCGCGGGCGCACGCCAGCGGAAACCAGAACGTCATGGCGTCAATCGGCCGCGTCGTCGTCCTCATTGGGTGGTTCCACCTGTCGGTCCGTGGACGGTGCAAGACGTTGGGTCGTTGATTGGCAGCTGATCATTACCTCCGCCGCCGCTCCCAATCTGCTCTCACTGTAAGTGGCACATACGGCGAAGCCCGTCACCGACTACTTCGGCAACGGGCTTCTGACCTGCAATAACTGAGAGTGGGCGATGCTGGTATCGAACCAACGACCTCTTCGGTGTGAAACAGGACGCCGCACCCACTCTGACCTGCGGCAACGTGGAGCCGCAGGCAGGGGTGGGTGCGGTTGGCGCCGTTCGATGCCGTTGGACGGAGTTCAAGGCCGTTCAGGGCACCCCGCTGCTCCCAACCTGTTCCCCCCAAACCGGGCTGGCACCGGGCCGCCCACCGATCGTGAGCCAGCCCGGCGCCTTGGTTGGCACCAGCGCTGACTCCCGTAGTCGCATCGGTCGAGCGGGGAGCACGCCCACGGTCGCCGCGCCTTGTCAGCGGCATGAGTGCGCGCCTGATCAAGGGGAGGGGCAGGCTCGTACGGTGGTCCAGTTCGGAAGCTCCGCCCTGGGGCGCCAATCAATCGAAGGTCACCGCCGGGACGGCCGCGCCGAGACGTGGCCGCAGCAACGAGTCGTCCTTCTCACCGTACGGTCCCGGCAGTGCACCTGATCGTGACCGTCTGAAGGGCGTCGAGGTCGTGGCGCAGGTCCGCCACGTGCGCCTCGGCCTCGGCAACCAGCGAGTCGGCGACCCGCGCCCAGTCCTGCGCGGACGGCTGCTCGGGGAGCGCCTGAAAGATGTCGGCGATCTCGCGCACCGTGAGTCCGACTCGCTGAGCGCGTCGGGCGAACCGGATGCGGCAGATGGCGTTCTCATCGAACCGGCGCTGGTTTCCGGTGGTTCGGCGCGCTTGGATCAGACCTTGGTCCTCGTAGAAGCGCACCGCGGACGGAGCGACGTGGCTCGCGTGCGCGACGTCCTTGACGGTGAGTGTGAAAGAGGGCGCAGCCTGCGTTGCGGTGGTCATCTTTCCAACATCCCGCACCGCGCTCTTGACTTCAACCGTACTTGAACGCCCAGCATCAGCTGCATGCAGATCCCACGTGGAAGCGGAGCCCCGACAGCCTCGACCGTGCCGGTCGGCGAGATCGCGGACGCGCAGCCCCGCCCACCCGCAGAGCAAACACAGGACGTGCCAGCACGCACCCTCGGCCTGGCAATCGTGGTTGCCAGCGTCCGTCAGGGCCGTCGTGGCGCCGCGGTCGCCTCGTGGTTTTCCAACGAGGCGACGAGGCATGGTCGACTCGACGTCGACCTGATCGACCTCGCGACCGCCTCACTCCCCCTGGTGCTCGCCGATGATCCCCCGGTCGAGCTGGCGGATGTGACGTCGAGACTCGGGTCAGCCGACGCGTTCGTCATCGTCACCCCCGAGTACAACCACAGCTTTCCCGCCTCCATCAAAAGCCTCATCGACTGGCACTTCAGCCAGTGGCGCGCGAAGCCGGTCGGTTTCGTCTCGTACGGCGGGCAATCAGGCGGCCTGCGCGCGGTCGAAGCCCTCCGGCTGGTGCTCGCCGAGATGCATGCCGTCACCATTCGGGACACCGTCAGCTTCCCGATGGTCTGGGAGACCTTCGGAGATGACGGTCGGCCGGTCAACGAGGAAGGACCCGCGGCGGCGGCGCAGGCTCTGCTGGACCAGCTCGCCTGGTGGGCGACGGCGTTGCTCCAAGCTCGCAGCAGATCGCCGTACCCGGCGTCGGCATGACCCCAGACAATCCCAAGGAGCAGTGATGGCCCTCCCGATGCAGGCCGACGCCAGCCAGGTGGCCGCGTACTGGACGCGGCTGGCGTACGAGTCCATCATCCGATTCACCCGCGACGAGCAGACCCGGCGCGGCTTCACTCAGCCGCAGTTCTGGATCCTGCGCCACCTGTCCCGCCACGACCTCGCATCCGATGACGGCGCAGGGATGACCATTCCCCAGCTGCAGCAGGCCATGGCGGAGTACCTCCGCCCCGAGGATGAGCTCGCGAGCGAAGCCCAGGTGCTCCTCGGCCGCGGATGGATCCACGCAGATCATGACGGCCGTCTGCGACTCACCGACGCCGGCGAGGCAGCTCGCCGGCAGATGAAGCAGTCCGCTCCCGAGATCCGATCGCTAATCCATCGAGGCATCGACGACGCCGACTACATCGCGGCACTCAGAGTGCTGCACAAACTCATCGCTAACACCACGCCGGTGCCGAAGCCCGGACCGTAGATCGCCGGACAGGCATATGCCCCGCTGCACCGAGAATTGATCATTGTCCAGCACCGGTGAACTACCTGCCCTACGCTCCGCCGGGCACCATATCGCTCCTCGGACCACTCAGGAACAGGTGTCCGCTCATCCGCTACTTGTTTCATTGACCTGCGACCGTGGCCCGGCCAGGCTTCGGTCGAGGCGCCCGGGCTGTCGCTCTCACATCGGCTGCCCACGCTGGTCGTGTGGCTCTCATTTGGCCTGCGCGGCCCGGGCGTCGCCCCAGGGCGGGGAGAGGCTCAAGAGGGGTTTGCTCGGCTCGAAGTAGCGTTGCCCTCCCGGCTCGACAACCCAGGTGGATCGAGCATCGCAGGACGCGGTGAGTGGCATGTCAGTTCATGTGGTCATCGGGATGGACCCGCACAAACGCTCCGCCACGATCGAGGTCATGGCCGGCGATGAGACCATCGGCGGCGGCGGCCGGTTCCACACCGACCGCAACGGCTACACGGCGATGAAAAAGTACGCCAGGCAGTGGCCGAACCGGGTCTGGGCGATCGAGGGCTGCCAGGGCATCAGCCGGCACATCGCCAACCGGCTACTGGCCGACGGCGAACAGGTCCTCGACGTCCCGCCGAAGCTGTCCGCCAGGGCGCGGGTGTTCGCCACCGGACAGGGCCGCAAGACTGATGCCACCGACGCCCACTCCATCGCGCTGGTCGGCACCCGCATGGCCGGCCTGCGTCCGGTGGTCAATGACGAGCAGCTCGCGCTGTTGCGGATCCTGGTCGACCGTCGCCGCTCTCTTGGTGAGGACCACACCCGGATGGTGTCCCAGCTGCACCAACTGCTTCTCGAGCTCATCCCGGGTGAAGCGAAGAAGAGTTTGTCCGCCGCTCAGGCCAAGGCACTGCTGGCCACGGTTCGGCCCCGCGGCACGGTCGGCAAGACCCGACGCCGGGTTGCCGCGGAGCTGATCAGCGACCTCGAACGCGTCTACCGGCGTTCCAAGGAAGCCGACAAGGAACTGAAAGAACTCGTCGCTTCCACCGGCACCACGCTGATGGGCCTGCACGGCATCGGGCCCTCCGGCGCCGCCCGGCTGCTGGTCGAAGTCGGTGGCATCACCCGATTCCCGAACCGGGCTCACTTCGCCTCCTGGAACGGCGCCGCCCCCATCGACGCATCCTCCGGCGAACAGATACGACACCGCCTCTCCCGAGCCGGGAACCGGCAGATCAACCGGGCGCTGCACATCATGGCCACCGTCCAGCTCCGCAACCCCACCGAAGGCCGCGCCTACTACGACCGCAAGAAAGCCGCCGGCAAGACATCGATGGAAGCGATGCGAGCGCTGAAACGACGCCTGTCCGACATCGTCTACCGACAAATGAGCGACGACGCCACGACGGCCACGGCGACGGGCCCGGGAGGACAACGGGACACGACTACTGACTCCAGCGTGACCAGCTCACATCCCCATGCCGGCTCTTCGGAGAAGTCACTTCCCGGACCCGCCGCACCCCAGCCTAGAACAACCCTCGCCGCGGCCTCTTGACACAGAGGGGAGCCAGATCCGAACGCCGAGCCGCGTGTCGCTGGGTGGCCGCCCGTTCCGCAACGTCACTAATCGGAACGTCGACCGGTCCTACAGGCGGCACGAACAGCCGATCAGCGGTAGACCGGCTAATCCGATGCTGCTCCGTACGCCAGTCGTACCGGAATTTGCACCGGGGCCAGTACGCCGAACCCAGCGCCGGCTCGACTCAGGCCCGCCGATCGACGACGTGGGCAACGCGGTCGGCCAAGGTACTGGGTCGACCGACCGCGTTGCCCGCGTCTACACCCCTTCCCCGATGCCCAGTTGCACCTGGATCTCCTGGGCGCGTTCGGCCGCCGCGCTGGCGCCGTAGTGCCGGGGCATGTCCTCCGAGGTCCAACCCAACAACAGCATCAGGTCACCCGTGTTCCCGCCGGCACGCTTCCACTCGTGGGCGAAGTTGTGCCGCCAGCGGTGGGCGTGCACGTTCGCCACGCCAGCGGCGAGACCCAACCGCTTCAGACGAATCTTGATGCCGTTGGCCGCCAACCTCCGGCCGCCACGGTCGGCGAGCCACAGATCCGGCAGTTCCGATCCTTTGTGCTTGCCTCGCGCGCGGAGGTAGCGGCTGATGGCGCGCGCCGTCTTTGGCCCGAACCGCACCCGGCGGTCCTTGGCACCCTTGCCGTGGTAGTGCACCGACTCCGTGTTCAGGTCGACATCATCGAGCAGCAGGTTCCCGACCTCCGACAGCCGCGCTCCGGTGTTGTAGTACAGGCGAATGATCGCCTCGTCGCGCAGGTGCGGAAACGTCTTGCCCTTGCAGGCGTCCAGGAGCTTCTTCGTGTCCTCGTCCCGCATGATCGGGATCAGCTTCTGGGGCGTCTTGGGCTGCCGAACCCGATCCATCGGAGAACGGTCGATCTCCTCCTCGACCAGCAACCACTTGAAGAACTGCTGCAGACCCTTGTGCTTGTTCAAAGCGGTCGACGCCGACCGAGTCTCGATCATCCACGCCTGAAACGCCTCCACATGCCCCCGGGTCACCTCGGTGGGATCCTCCGCGGCGTCCGCGGCCTCGGGGTCGGGGTCGGGCGAATGCTCGGCCAGGTAGCGGGCCAACTGCGCGGCGGCGAGGAGGTAGTTGTACCGCGTCGTTTCCGGGTAGTTGCCCGCCCGCAGGGTCCGGTCCCAGTCGCGCAGGTACCCCGCCCAGGTTGGGGACAGGTCGGCGGTGAGCTTGTTCGGGTCCAGTAGAGCCATGTCGGTCACCCGTCGAGTCAAGGGGTCGATAAGCGGCGTGCTCGACCTCGACGAACCACCATGAACACGAAAAAGAGGGTTTCCACAGGCTCTGACCTGTGGAAACCCTCTCGCTGTCGGGACGGCCGGATTCGAACCGACGACCCCTTGTTACCGACAGTAATCGAACCAAGTTTGTCATTTCTTGCCGAAAGTGGTCACTGAGCTGCGGAGACACGGCCAGGCACTCATCGCTACTTGTCACCCTTCGTCAACGATGGGGCGGGGTTTTCGGGGGGTAAACGGGGATCACAGCACCCCGCCAGGTCATCGTCCCCGCTGGCCCTGCCACCGCGTCGCCCCTGCCTCACGGCATGGGCGCTGACCGAATTTGTGGTAGCCCTTCCTCGCGCAGCGCAACCGTCAGCGGGACCTCAGGCTTTCGATGCTGTCCGGCAACGACCGGCGCACAGGGCACTCGCACGACGGATGCAACGATCCCGCACATCGGGCAAGAGCAGCGTTCAGCTGATGAACTCCGTCAGCGGCGATCGGCCACGACCAGTCCATGTCCCACGGCTCCTCCCCCGCTTGGTGGAAACAGTCATGATCGAAGTACACGAGAAGCTCGGCCTCACACAATGGACAAGCGGACAGGCTGGTCAGCGGTAGGTGACCTGGCGCCCGGGAGTACCGTGCGGGACGCCCAACTGCCGATACGGCAATGGGGCGCTGGTCCCAGCGGCTTCGCTGGCCTTGCTGCCGTCAGCACCGATGAGCAACGGGCCCGGTACAGCGATGTGGGCTCGCCTAGCCCTCACGCCTCCTCGTGTAGTAGTAAGGGCCTATGTCCGGAGCGATTACATTGACCTTCATTCGAAACAAGTGGATCGAAGACTTGGTCGAGGGGGTTCTTAGGCAGCTGTGGCCGGCTGCGGCCGACCGCCTGGAGTTCACGGCACCAGCGCAGACAGCCATGTGGCGGGCGTTGACGCTAACGCATATCGCATGCGGTGACCTTATGGCCCGCCCTGTGCCGGATATCGGCCGCTCCCTGCTCTCCTGCGGCTTACTGACCCGGAACAACTCTCCAGACCATATAACGGAGTTACTCGTGGGTCGCGTCGTGCACAAGGTGCGGTCCGCGGGCGTGCCCGGGCCGCGCTGGTGGGACGCGCAGGGACTACACGCACTCCTGCTTGAGCTGTGGACCGCACAGCGCGCCGCGACATTGCCTCCGGAAGTCGTGACTGCCGAGTTGGGGCGGTACTGGGACATCACCACTCCGGCGACGCAGCGCCGGTTGATGAAGGTAGCCGCCGATCCTTACGCGTCTCTGCCCGCGCCGCTAGCCGAGTGGTCGGTGACTGGGAGAGCGGTACGGGTATTAGAGGATGCCACAGCTTTCGGTGGCGAAATGATGAAGCCGTCGGAACACGAAGAGGCTCGACACCCGCTCCGGTCTGACTTGAGAATTTTATCCAAGATGGCGCGACAGTATCGCCTGCTGAAGGCAGTGCTGCGCGACCTCGAGGGCGGCGCGAATTCGGATAAACAGATGCTCGCCGCCGACCTGTCGACGGACCTGGACCATTGGGCTCTGGGGTTCACGACATGCCTGAAGGGCCTGACCTCATACGAGGCTGATCTCATGGCAGGCCGTCCAACCGACGAAGATTACCGCGACCGCTGCATGAACGCGACGTCCGGCATTCACGTCTACGACTATTTGACCCCAGACGCGCTTCCGGCCAGCGGTGAAATGGCAAGGCAACCTGCTCCGGCCTGGATGCAGGATCGGATACTCATCGGCGGCGCTCGCATGTGGCATGGTCGCACGGGCTCGATGCCACTGTGGCTGGCAACAGCGGAGACCGCAGAGCACGAGCGGCTACTGGGGCCTTTGCTCCGCGGCGAGGTGCAAATAGCACGGTGGACCGATGGCACCTTCCAACACGTTGACTTGCAGCTCGACTTCGATGACGGCCCACCCTTGTCGATACCTTTCGTCTACAACGTCGCCTACATCACCGAGGCGTGGCAGCTGTTGCATCTTGCGGCTGTCGGCGTGGTCCGTCTGTCGCTTTTGCGGCTCACGGACGAGGGACGTCTGTTGCTGATCGACACGATCGCGTTGCCGCTACCTACCGAGCTTTGTGAGGACTTGACAGCGGCCGCCATCACAGGGCTTCGCGAGTTGGTCGACGACGACATCCAGCGTCTCCGTCTGGCATTCATACCGACCGCTGAGGAGGGGGCATTGGGCACATTCGACGCGTGCGAGCGCGCCAAGGGCGAGGAGTTGCTGGACGAGGTCACACTCTCCCCGCCCGCCGATGTACCGGACGATAGATGGCAGGCTTTCCAACAAGCGAGCCGGTCCGTTGCACGACGCCGCGCGGCCCTCATCCGGGCGGATGTCCCTCGGCGATCTTCAACCGACGACCCCGTGTTGGCGGAGTTGATCGAGCGACGGGTGCGGATGCGAGAAGGAGCCCGTTCACGGATTCCGGTGACATCGCCCGAGCCGACGCCCCAGATGAAGGCGGCGTCTCTACCCGAGAACACCGCGTTCCTGCACCTGTATGTGCGATCCGGCTTCCTGGGCGCGGTCTGGCTCGCCCGCACCGACAAGGGCGCCGCGCTGGAACAACTTGACCTAAGCAACGTATCGGTTGCGAACGTTGATGAAGTGGTCCGGCGCTGCCAAGCGGCGGAGGCAGCTGGCCTGTTCGCCGTGCGATTGGCGCTCTTAGAAGTTCTTCACGGGCTGCTCGCCGACATTGCTGAGCCGATTGTCGAGGCGCTCCGGCCGCTGGGCGTGCGCCGACTCGTGCTCAGTCCCGTCGCCCCGTTCGACCTGACACCCCTACACGTCGCGCCCGTTCGGCCGGAGGCGGGTGCGCCGACGCTTATGGACGTGTTCGACCACGTGTCGTATGCGCCGTCGATGCGCATCCTTGAAGCGGCCAGTGTTCGGACCGCGATCGGGAACAAGCCTCCGCTGCTGGTCGGGGTCGCCGAGGCACCTGAGGGCGTGTCGTTGCCGGGAGTCAAGGCCGAGATCGCGGTGCTCCGCGCCCTTCACCCGGCTGCCGTCACGCTTGAAGGGACGGATGCAACTCCGTCGGGCGTGCTAGCGGCCGCTCGCGGGGCGAACCGTATACATGCCGCTTGTCATGGACGTACGAGCGAGGATCGTTGGGCCAACGGGATAGTCCTTTCCGGTAGATCGGGCGGCAGTGACTGTCTCACCGTCGCCGATGTCCTCGCCGACGCCGACTTCAGCGGCGTTGACGTCGCCGTGCTCATGGCCTGTCACACCGGAGCGCACCGGCGGGTTATGTCCGTGGTGCAGACGCCGCGCGGGTTTGACGCTGCCTGCTTCGCGCGTGGAGCTCGGATCGTGGTGTCGACGCTGTGGGAGGTCAGTGACGTCACGGCCATGACGTTCTCTGTCATGTTTCACGCGGGGCTAGACATGCTCGACCCCGCCGAGGCCTATCGCAGAGCGGTCGGGTTCCTGCGCCATGGCGGGATCGCCGAGGATCCGGCGATGGCAGGTGCGGCCATCCTGCTGCGCCGACAGCTTCCTGGGTGGGATGCCGCGATTGACACCGAACGACAGTATGGAGTGTGGGCATGGGGCGCCTTCAAGGTCACCGGCTTACCACGGCCGGTGTAGCCTCCGAGTGCCATACTTGCGTCCGTGAAAGAGCCGGAGGAGAAGGCAGCGGAGCGCTTCGACGTGCGGATCACCGACGCCGGAGTCGAAGTCTACGACGGCGAACGTTGGGTCCCCTACCGCAGGGTCGTCGCGGACGATCCGGGGCCTCTCATCCGTGACGGGTCTCAACAGCGTGAAACGCGATGACCGTACCCATTGACGCACCGGTATCGCCCCTGAGCGGCGCTGGGCTGCCATCACCGATAGACGCCGTGGCTGACATGCGCGCGGCCGCCAAATGGACCATCGCCGCCTTCGCGGTAGTTGGCGCGTTCATCCTCGGCGGCGTGCCCGTAGCGGTGATTGGCAAGCTGCAAGACAGAGGTGACGCGGTTGCGGTGGCGGCAGGCATCATGACCGCGTTACTGGGGGTGAGCTGGGCCGTCTGGCATACTACTGAAGCACTCACTCCGCCGATTACGACCATTGCAAGCCTCCGGGACCCCCGCCTTAAGCGGATGCTGGGGATAATCGAAAGCGACCCAGCCGCCTTTTTCGGCGGCTTTGGGACGGACGAAAAGTCGCTGCGGGAGTCCCTGGTCATGCACGCCACGATGGTCAGCGCCCTGAGCCTCAGACTCGCCAAGGAGTGCTCCGAGGAGCAACGCAGGGTGTGGGCCTTGGCGCTCGATGACGCTCGGGCCAACCTCGCAGGTGCGCAGTATGCTCAGCAACGACTGCTGGCCATAATCTACACCTGGCAGGTACGGGAGGCGCTGCGACGAGCTCGGCTACAGACCCTGACGGGGGTCGCGCTCTCTGCAGTCGGCGCATTGGTGTTTCTCAGTGCCGTCGTGCGCTAACCTCCGCAACCCTGCACCGCTGTGCTCATCGGCTGTTGACGGCTGCAGCCTGGCTGTCACACTTCGCTCGAAGATCGGCGTCTATCAATGCCCTCAGTAGGCGGCACGTAACTCGTCGATTCCGCCCGGCCGCACGCCAGGACCACCGCCAGGGGACCCGTGAACCGACCAGTCTGGGAGCACCTCGACCCGCTCGCGTTCAGCGACGGCGTGTTCTACGTGCCGGCCGCGGTCGAGTTGCAGCCGCGCATTGCGCTCTGGGGTCATCCTGACCAACCCGATCTGCGCGAGCGGATCGCCAACGACCGCCCCCACGGCATCGGCGGCGAGAAGCTGCTCTGCCTGCTCTGCATGCGCTACCAGGCCCAAAAAGGGGCTCCCCCGCGCACCGGTGTGGCTGACCTTCGTCGAAGGGCGGCACGGCCCAATGTTCCGACACGAAGATGGCTGCTCCCCGCACCCGGACACCAGCCCGAGACCGACACCCACAAGGCGCTCAAAGAGCGCAAGGCCCGCACGTGGGAATCCGTTGGCGGCACAGTAGAGGTCGAGGTGTGGCGGCCACGCGCCCGCCGCCGACCAGACGTTCTGGCCATCGGTCCGCTCCTGACCGTGGCCGGGGAAATCCAGCACTCTAAGGAAACTCCTCGGACCATCCAGGCCCGGCAACGAGCGCTCCGCAAGGCCGGAGACCGGGTGGTGTGGACCACCGACCGCGGCGCCGACGACATCGCGTTCCTGCACTCGGTGCCACACCTGTCCGTACCGGCCCTCGATGACCACCGCAGGTACCTATCCGAGACCCGGCTGGAAATCGGCGCGGGCGCCATCACGTTCGAGACGCAACGGTGCGGCTGGACGGACCTATGGACCGGCACCACCCGGTGCCCCGTTACTCGCAAAGTCATGCCATGCGGCCGCCTACACCTATACCCAACGCTCAACACACGCAGCTACAGCCGGCAGAAGGCCGCAACAACCGCCATGTTCCCCTGCGGTCCACGCCCCCACCTGGACCACCTACTCGAGGGCATCCTGCACGGGACGTGGCTGCCCTACCGGCACCGCGACCGCGTCAGCTGGATCCCCGCCGACGCACACACCACGGTCACCACCGAACGCGGCGGAACCCTCGACCTGGCCGAAACCGCAAGCGACGCGCGCCGCGACGAGACAGCCGAACGTGCCTGCGAACGGCGATACGGCCCGAGCGTCGCGCAGGCCGAAGCGCCCGAGGCGGAAAGCCTGCCCTTGTGCTGCGGTAAGAAGCCACCCGGACGAGCCGGTCAGCCTCTGGTTCTCGCCTGCCAACTCTGCAGCAACTCTCCCACCTACTGGCGCCGAGACGAGATCGACGTGACACGGTCTAGCGCCCACCTGTGATGGGTCGCCAGAACCCAGAGGGTCTGAGAGATGTGTTCTGAATTGTGTGCCCGCACTCCTGCAGGCCTTTCAATCGCTAGCGCCTTGCCCTTGGGTGAGGAGTAAGTCAAACCCGTACACGGCGTGCGCGCCGGCGCAGTAGACGGCACGGCTGCCTGTCGTTAGGGGGAAGACTGGAGGCGTCCCCCCTATTCGGGTTGTCGCGAGATGTCCGCCATCTCGTGTGTCGCAGATCCGGATCGTTCCGTCGCGTCCGGCGCTGGCGAGCCAGGATCCGTCCGGTGCCTTCATCAGGGCCATCACGGGGGACCTATGGCCGGTGAGGGTCTGCCGGAGCGTACCCGTGGTCGGATCCCAGATCCGCACCGTCGTGTCGTATGAGCTGCTGGCCAGCCAAGACCCGTCCGGTGCCGTCACCAAGGCCGAGACGCCCTCGGTGTGCTCGGTGAGGATGTGGCGAACAGTGCCGGTGGTCGGGTCCCAGATCCGCACCGTGCCGTCGTCAGCGCCGCTGGCCAGCCACGACCCGTCCGGCGCTGCCACCAACGCCCCTACCTGGCTCGGACCGTCCGTGAGAATTCGGCGCAGGACTCCGGTGACGGGATCCCAGATCCGCACCGTGTCGTCAAATCCGTCGCTGGCCAGCCAAGATCCGTCCGCTGATGTCACCAGCGCCAACACGGCGTTGGTATGACCGGCGAGGGTGTGGCGGAGAGTGCCGGTGATGGGGTCCCAGATCCGCACCGTGCCATCGTGAGCGCCACTCGCCAGCCACGACCCGTCCGGCGCTGCCACCAACGCCCATACCTGGCTCGGACCGTCCATGAGAATTCGGCGAAGGACCCCGCTAACAGGATTCCAGATCCGCACCGTGCCATCGTGAGCGCCACTCGCCAGCCACGACCCGTCCGGCGCCGCCACCAACGCCCCCACCCAGCCGGTGTGGTCGGTGAAGGTGTGCCGCACAGCGCCGGCGATAGGGTCCCAGATCCGCACCGTCCGGTCGTACGAGCTGCTCGCCAGCCAGGTGCAGTCCGGCGCCAACACCAACGCCATCACCGACCTGGTGTGGCCGTCCACAAGTCGTCCGGGGGCACTATTAATCGTTGGGTCCCATACGCGTACCGTCGCATCGAAACCGGTGCTGGCCAACCAGGATCCGTCTGGTGCAGCAGTCAGCGCTGATACGCGTCCGTTGTGACCAGTAAGGTTTTGCTTGAGGCCGCCGGTGACCAGGTCCCAGATCCGCACCGAGTGACCGCGCCCCGCGCTTGCCAACCAAGAGCCATCTGGTGCCACAGCCAAGACCAGCACGGCGCTGCTGTGGCCGGCGAGGGCATGGCGGAGAGTGCCGGTGGGCAGATCCCAGACCCGTGCCGAGCCATCGTGGCCGCCGCTGGCGAGCCATGAGCCGTCTGGCGCAACTGCCAACGCCAACACCGGACTGTCTTGGCCGGCGAAAGTATGGAGGAGAGTGCCGCTGGTGGGGTCCCAGACCCGTATCGAGCCATCGAGTCCGCCACTGGCCAGCCAGGACCCGTCCGGCGCCACCGCCAACGCCAGCAGCCAGCCGGTGTGGCCGGTGAGAATGTTTCGGCGGGTGCCGGTCGTCGGGTCCCAGATATGCAGCGTGCCTTCGGGTCCGCCGCTGGCTAGTGCTGTGACCGGAAACGTTGGCCGGGTTGGGTGACACGCCGGTCGACGTTCCCGGTTGGGCGTTGGACGGGCTTCAGGCTGTCGGGATGGC